>JBOHZI010000014.1:0-16304 GCA_050738295.1 Gammaproteobacteria bacterium | reverse complement strand
CTGGTGAACAGTGTGGCCGAACAGGTCGGCGGCCGTGGCGGCGGCCGTCCTGACTTTGCACAGGCCGGCGGCAGCGAACCCGAAAAACTCGATGCTGCACTGGCGAGCGTACCCGACTGGGTCGCCGAACAATTGAAATAAGCCCACCATGAACCGGGCCTCCGATTCCACGACGGCCCCGCCGATGCCTGTGCGGGTGTTGAAGTTCGGAGGTACCTCAATGAGCGCGCTTGATCGCGTCGCCGACCAGGTGGCCGACGAACGCGGCAAGGGTCATGCACTGGTGGTTGTCGTCTCGGCTGCCGCCGGAGAAACCGATCGCCTGCTCGCCGAAGCTGCCATCCTCGGCGAGGACGGGGCGGCGCTTGATCTTTTACTGGCGACCGGCGAACAGAACAGCGTCGCCCGACTGGTGCTGGCACTGGCGAAGCGTGGCATTCCCGCCACGGGACTGACCGGCGCAGGCGCGGGTGTGCTCACCGACGGCACCGCGGGCCGCGCCCGTATCCTCGGAGTGGATGCGCGAGGTGTACACAAATCATTGGCGGCTGGTCGCGTCGTCGTGGTCGCCGGTTTCCAGGGTGTGAACGAGAACGGCGCCGTCACCACGCTCGGCCGCGGCGGTTCCGACACCACCGCCGTCGCACTCGCCGCCGCACTCGGCGCCGAGGAATGCTGCATCTATACCGATGTCGCCGGTGTGTACAGCGCCGACCCGCGACTCGAACCGCAAGCAAGGCGCATCGACCGCGTGCACTGTGAGGAAATGCTCGAACTCGCCGGACTCGGCTCCAAGGTGCTTGCCATCGAAGCGGTGGATTACGCTGTCGCCCATCAGGTGCCGTTGCGTGTTTGCTCCACCTTCGCACCGGATGAAGGCACCGTCGTACAGCACACGCTGCTGGTCGGCGCACCGCCCGTCGTGGGTGTCGCTTCCAGCGCTGCCGAAGCCGAACTCGCCGTCATCGGTCTGCCCGCACGCCCCGGACTGGCCGCACGTCTCATCGCACCGCTCGCCGCCGCCGGCGTCGCCATAGACGCACTGGTGCAAAACGAAGCCCGCCAGGGCAAAAGCGACGTCAGCTTCACCGTCCCGCACCACGACCTCGAACGTGCCCGTGCGCTGCTCGCAGCCGAAGCCGGACGTCTAGGCGCCGAGCGTCTTATCGAAGACGCCAGCGTAGCCAAAGTCTCCGTCATCGGTCGCGGCCTACGCTCCAACGCACAGCTATTAGCCAAAGTCCTCGACACCCTCGACGAGGCCCAGGTAACCGTCCGCGTCCTAGTCGCCAACGAAACCCGCATCACCGCCATAATCTCCGAAGCAAGTCTGCAAACCGCCGTGCAAGCGCTACACAAGGCTTTTGATCTTGCTGTGAAAGAGGATAAGTAAAGGCTGCTAGCGAAAAGAGGCCTAGAAAGTCGAGCTAGGCCTTGTTTTTTGTCGCTCTTCACGTTGTTTTAAAGGGATCACATAGTTGGCGAAACTATGAGCGCTAGGCCATATTGGTGACACTAAAAGTGTTTCGGTTCGAGTATGGGCTAGTATTCATGACTCGGAGTTTCTGGTAGAGAAAACATGAAAAGACTTGCGCCTATTCTTATAGCGTTGCTTGCGTTGTCTGGTGCTGGCAGCGCGATGGCGTCAGAAAGCCAATATGCAAAAGCAGGAATATTGTCAGTCCATCGTTATATAGACGATAGTGGTCAAATCTACACACTGACAATTTCTGAAAGAAACGGCGATAAGGGGGCGGTCTGGTTCAGCGGTGATGCTGGTTATGGAATTGATGTATGTAACAGTGGGCCTTACATATGCTTGGGCAATGAATTTGCTGTGCCGAAAAATCTTCAATCAAGGATAATCAAGGCCAGTCACGAAAAAGATTACAAGCAGGCAGAAATTGATACAGAATGGAAATTCAAGGGGCTCTATTTTTACGTGGAGCCTTTGATAGGGTTACCTCCGATTAAATACCGTTGGACGCGGCATATCGGTCTGCTCGGAAACAAAATTACGGTCTATTTGATCGTTTCCTGGAAGAAACCGATGACCTTAGGTGTTATAGGTTTTGCTTCCCAGGTTTCTCGGTTCCTCTGGTCTCCTCAGCGAGGTCTTGTAATGATTTCTCGGAAGCAGGCGGATCTTAAAATAGGCGATAAAAGGCATCCGATGATTTATCCCTCTTTCTATGACCGTGTTTTGATGAGTGCCTGTGGCTTTGGCGCACCACCATCTTGTTCAAGCGACGAGAAGTGAGTCTCCATGAATACAGATATGAGGGTCAAGTCTGCGCTTTGTCCCACAAACGAAATACCTCGATGCTGACCAACCGGCCGAAGACGAGGAGTTGCAGTTATCAAGCTGAAGTATTACAATAAAAATTAAGTAATACTTTCTGTGATCGGATATGGCTACGACAATGACCGTCAAAGGGCAGGTCACGATTCCGAAGAGGATTCGCGATACGCTCAAGCTGGAGCCGGGCAGCCGCGTGGAATTCGATGTCAATCCCGAGGGGCAGATTATTGTTCACAAGGCGGGTGGCAGGCGGCATGTGCAAAACGACCGCTTTGCTGCGGTGCGTGGCAAGGCGCAACTCAAGTGGCGAACCGATGAGTTAATGGCCCTGCTGCGTGAAGCTGACTAATGTTGTTGGTAGATACCAACGTCTTGGTGGACGTGTTGGAAGACGATCCGGATTGGGCGGAGTGGTCCATGAACCAACTGCAAACACAATCTCGGGCGCACGAACTTGCCATTAATCCCGTCATTTGTGCCGAATTGTCGCTGACATTCAATTCCGTGGAAGCACTCGATAACACGCTGCAAAAAATCGAACTGGATGTGCTCGACATTCCGCGGCCCGCCTTGTTTCTTGCCGGCAAGGCTTTTGTGAAATACAGGCGGCGCGGTGGCGCCAAGGGTAACGTGTTATCCGATTTTTTCATCGGAGCGCATGCCGCAGTACTGGGTTGCCGAATCCTGACCCGCGATGTCACGCGCTACCGTAATTATTTTCCAAGCGTAGAGCTTGTCGCGCCATAATTAAATTCCCGTAGGGCGGGAGTATCCCGTCTGTCGTGATTGTCTCCGGTTCACTTGTGTGAACGTCTTCCGTTCGATTTGTCGCTACAGGCGGGATGGTTCCCGCCCTGCTGGTGCTCAGACGGGATTGGCTGCCGTGATCCAGCCGCGGGCGTCGGCGGCATGGCGGGCCGTAAAGATCCGGAAGCGGTGTGGCATCAGGAGTCGGAACACGCTCATTCCCATAAACACCCATACCGAGTTGGTAACTACGGCAATGCGCTCCCAGTGGGTCAGGTAGCGAGCCCAACTGCTCAGGTATTTGAAGACGCTGCCGGCGTCCACTCCAAAAAACTCATTGTCCATTTCGTAATACAGGCGTATTTTGCTGCGCGTTTCGAGTGCCTCATCAACCAGCGGCAACAGCGCGTTGTCGTAATCGCTCGCGAAGACGTGCTGTCGCGCAGCGATGGCGATCACCCCTTCCGGGAATCCGTCGACGATCTCTATCATGTCAGTCCTCCAAAATGCCGGCGGGGTACCCCGCCAAAAGCCCGCTTCGTGGAACGGGACGTCTTGGTTGCAAGGAGAAGGATAGGCCAAAGTTTCGCAAAAATATGTCAGACAAATCCGATGACCTGCATTGGCCTGGTTGTTGGCGATTTTTTAACGGAGTTGGCTGTCTTTGCTGCCGCGGCGGTTGTAGAGGGTGCTTGTGTTCTTCTTGTCGCGTTCGGATTGGCAGTTGACGCACAGGCGTACGCCGGGAATGAGTTCGCGGCGCTTCTCGGGAATCTCCGCGCCGCATTCTTCACAATGCTTGAGGCTTTCGCCACCATGGTCAAGTTGACGGCGCGCGCGTTCGACGGCGTCTTGCACCGTGCTGTCGATTTGCTCTTGAACCGCGCCGTCTTTGGCCCAACCTGTCGCCATGATTATTTCCGCTGGTCGTCCAGGCCGAAGATTTCTTGCAGGTAGTTGTCGGGCGGCAGGCCGTTACTGGTTTCGACCGTGCCCTGGGCGTCCTTCCATACCAGGCCCGGCGTGCCGTCGAGTCCGAATTGCTGCATCAGTCGGTTGTGGTCGGCAATTTCGCTGCGCAGCTTGTCGGGCACCTTTGACATGGGTTTGATGGCACCGGAATGGTGCTGGAATCCGCTTTCGTTCTTTTCCAGTGCCGCCTGCGGGTCTTTCGCGCCGAGGATGGCCGCTGCCTTCTTGATGCTGGAATCACCCAGAATGCCGACGATCATGTAGCGTACTTGCACGCCATGGCCGTACACGTGTTGGGCGGCCTTCCAGAATTCCCAGCAGTAAGGACAATCGGGGTCGATAAAGGCATAGACGATGCGCCTGGGATGCTTCGAGCCGGCGCTGATCCAGTGTGCCTTTTCAAGATGTGCGAAGAGTTTCTGGTTTTTGGGCTGCTGAACGTAGGCGTTCTGGTAAGCCTGGCTGAGGCTGTGACCATGCGCATCGAGCAGGGCGCCGAACAGGGCTACGGAGCCGTCCGCCGTGGTGTAGAACACGACGTGTTTGCCGTCGGGCGTGAGGCCGGAATAGCCGATCAGGCCGCCGGGTACGCTGAAGCGGTCTTTGACGGTGAGCCCCTTGCCCTTGAGGTATTCGACAACGGCGTTGGAATGCGTGGCAGCCGGCGGCGGTGCGGCAGCGGCGGCGCAGGTCAGGGGGGCGGCGAGCAGTGCCGCCAGAAGCAGAATCTTGTTCATGGGGCGATTATCCCGGTTTGCCGCGGCATTGCAAGCGCGACACGCCGATGTGTACAAAGGAGGGTAGAAAGATGGCGCTCCCACGGGGACTCGAACCCCGGTTTTCGCCGTGAGAGGGCGACGTCCTAGGCCTCTAGACGATGGGAGCGGAAGCGGCAAATGATAACATGACAACCTAATGCGAGAACGAGGCTTGTGCCTTGTCAACACCCGAAGCGGTCGCCGAGGATACTCTTGGGTTGGCTGCCGAACGCATCGATCCGTATGCGCTCACCATTATCGAAACCTTGCGTGATGCCGGGCACGAGGCCTACATCGTTGGCGGCGGTGTGCGCGACCTGTTGCTCGATGCGCGACCCAAGGATTTTGATGTGGCGACCAGCGCCCATCCCGAAGCGGTGCGCAAGCTGTTTCGCCGTTCGCGACTGATCGGGCGCCGGTTCCCCATCGTGCATGTGCTGTTCGGACGTGAATTCATCGAAGTGACGACGTTCCGCGCCCAGTCCGGTGAGGCGCGTCAGGTGCACGAATCGGGGCGCATCCTTCGCGATTCGAGCTTCGGTTCGCTGGCCGAGGATGCCGTGCGCCGCGACTTCACCGTCAATGCGCTGTACTACGATCCGCTCGATCGCAAAGTGCTGGATTTTACCGATGGCCTCGCGGATGTTCGCGCTCGCCGCCTGCGTTTGATCGGCGACCCGGCCACGCGCTACCGCGAGGATCCGGTACGCATGCTGCGTGCCGTGCGCTTTGCGGCCAAGCTCGATTTCGAGATCGAGGAACAGACCGCGGCGCCGCTCGCCGAGTTGGCGCCCCTGCTGGCCGACATCCCCCCCGCGCGGCTGTTCGAGGAAGTGTGCAAGCTGTTTTTGAGCGGTTATGCCGGTGCCACCTTCGCGGGCTTGCGCCGCCACGGCATGTTTGGCGCATTGTTCCCGCTGAGCGAGGAGGTATTGGCCGCCGATACCGGGGGCACACTGACGCGTTTCGTGGCCGGCGCGCTGGCCAGCACCGATGCCCGGGTGCGAGCCAACGAGCCCGTCACCATTGCCTTTCTGCTCGCGGCCTTTTTGTGGCCGCCGACCAGCCGCTATGCACAGTGGCTGGAGCAGGAAGAAGGCATAGGCGAGGCCGCCGCTGTACAGCGTGCGATTGCGGTAGTGCTTGGAGAAAGCAAGCAGCGGGTGAGTATTCCGCAACGCTTTGCAATGCCGTTGCGCGAGATTGTGCAGTTGCAGTCGCGTTTTCGTTATCGTCACGGCAAGCGTGCCGAAAGCCTGCTCGCCCATCCACGTTTTCGCGCAGCCTATGATTTTCTCAAGTTGCGCGCCGAGGTCGGCGATGCCGAGCCGGTACTGGCAGAGTTCTGGGATCAGGTGCAGCGCGCGAGCGGCGAGGAACGGCGCAAGCTGTTGGCACCGCAGCATCGCAGAGGTAAAAAGAAGGGTTGAAAACTACTGCTTCTAGTGTAGTGGGGTAAGGGTTGTTTCAGCGGACTGTCTTGGGTGGGACGCACGATGAGTAGAGCATGGGTCGGGCTTGGCAGTAACCAGAGTGAGCCGGCACAGCAGGTGAGGCAGGCGCTGACCGAAATGGAGGCGCTGCTGGACACCGAAGTAGTGCGCCATTCGCGTCTGTACCGCACACCGCCGTGGGGGCCGGTCGAAGGTCAACCGGACTACGCCAACGCGGTGGCTGAGCTGGAAACGGCGCTTGCGCCGGAGGCACTACTGAGTGCATTGAGGGACCTGGAGATCGCGCACGGCCGGGTGCGCCGTGAACGCTGGGGGCCGCGAACGCTGGACCTCGACCTGTTGCTATACGATGATCTGACCATGGACACGACCGAACTGACATTGCCGCATCCGCGCCTTGCCGAGCGCGCCTTTGTATTGGTGCCGCTGGCCGATTTGGCGCCCGGGCTGCGTGTGCCTGGCGCCGGCACGGTGGCCGAGTTGTTGGTGCGGGTTGATACTGCGGACGTCCGGCCGTGGGAGTTCGCTTCGTGAGCGCGCTCGGCTACATTGCGGTCGAGGGGCCGATCGGCGTCGGCAAGACCAGCCTGGCCAAACGCCTGGCCGATACGCTGGGCGCGGCAACCGTGTTCGAGGAAGCCGAAGCCAATCCGTTTCTTGAGCGCTTCTATACCGACCCGCGCGAAGCAGCGTTGCCGACCCAGCTTTCGTTCCTATTTCAGCGCGCACGCAAGCTCGAAGCGTTGTCGCAGACCGATATGTTCAATCCTGTGCGGGTAGCCGATTTCGTGCTCGAAAAGGATTTACTGTTCGCCGAGCTGACACTCGACGACAGCGAACTGACGCTCTACCACGAAGTGTACCGACGGGTTACGCCACAGGTGGCGCATCCCGATCTGGTGGTTTATCTGCAAGCGCCGGTAGAGGTGCTGATGCGCCGCATTGCCCGGCGCGGACGTGCCTTCGAGCGCGGCGTCAATCGTGACTACCTCGAACGGGTGGTCGAGGCCTATACGCAGTTCTTCCACCATTACAATCGGGCGCGCGTGCTGATCGTCAATGCGGCGACCGTGAACCTGGTCGATGACGATGCGGAGTATGCTCGGCTACTCGAGCAGATTCAGTCGATGCGCGGCAATCGAGCTTATTTCAACCCGGAGGCGCAGTGATGGTGTACGGCGGAGACAGCGGCGAACCCAAGCCGCTCAGCTTGGCGGGCTTGAACAAGATGCGCGACGCGGGCGAACCCATCGCGTGCCTGACGGCCTATGACGCGAGTTTTGCCCGGCGCATCGATGCCGCCGGTATGGATCTGGTACTGGTGGGCGATACGCTCGGCATGGTGGTGCAGGGCCGTTCGAGCACAGTGCCAGTCAGCATGGACGACATGATCTATCACACGCGGCTGGTCGCCCGGGGGCTCAAGCACGCGTACCTGGTGGCCGATATGCCGTTCCTGAGTTACGTGGACGTGCCGACGGCGGTGCGCAACGCCGGACGGCTGATGCAGGAAGCCGGTGCGCGCATGGTCAAACTCGAAGGTACGGGTGCGCAGGCCGAGATCGTCGCGGCGCTTGCGGCCAACGGCATTCCGGTGTGTGCGCACCTCGGTCTGCGCCCGCAGGCGGTGGAAAAAATGAGTGGTTTCCGCATTCAGGGTCGCGAGCCCGACGCGGCAAAGCAAATCATCACGGACGCGAAAGAACTGGAAAAGGCGGGGGCGGACATCATCCTCCTCGAATGCATTCCACGCGACCTGGCTAAACGCATACACGAGGCGGTTTCGGTGCCGGTCATCGGCATCGGCGCGGGGCCGGACGTGGACGGTCAGATCCTGGTGCTCTACGATATTCTCGACATCACTTCCGGTCGCAAACCGACGTTCGCCAAGAACTTCATGGAGGGCGCCGGCAGCATTCAGGTCGCGCTTGAAAATTACGTGAAGGCGGTCAAGGATCGTAGCTATCCAGCTCCCGAACACACCTTCGAGTAAGCACGGCGATGGGTAGTCCGGCCTTACTTTCCACGGTCGCTGCTGCGCGTTCCTGGCGTGCGATGCGTTCGCGAGCGGGCGCGAGCGTGGCGATGGTGCCGACCATGGGCAACCTGCATGCGGGTCATGCCACGCTGATCAATGTGGCAAAACGCACGGCGGATTTCGTGATCGTTTCCGTGTTCGTCAACCCGACCCAGTTCGGCCTCGGCGAAGACTTCGCGAGTTATCCGCGTACGCTGGAGCAGGATCATGCCCTCGCCGGGGAGCATGAGGCCGATGCCGTGTTTGCGCCCAATGCGGAAGCCCTATATCCGAACGGGCTCGAGCAGGCGATGCTGGTGCAGGCGCCGCCCGAACTCGCCGGCATACTCTGCGGGGCGCAGCGGCCGGGACACTTCACCGGCGTGGCGAGCGTAGTGACGCGGCTGCTGAATATCGTGCACCCCGAATACGCCCTGTTCGGCGAGAAGGATTACCAGCAGTTGATGGTCATTCGCCGGCTGGCGCAAGACCTTTTTATCGACACCGACATCGTGAGCGTGCCCACCGTGCGAGAGTCCGACGGTCTGGCCCTGTCCTCGCGCAACCAGTACCTTACGGCGGATGAACGGCAGCGGGCGCCGGCGCTGTACCGGGCGCTGAGCGCCGCGGCCGAGGCCATCAAGGCGGGCGCGGAAACCGCCGCCGTGGAGGCGCAGGGCCGTGCGGCGCTTACGGCGGCCGGCTTTCGCCCGGAGTACTTCGAAGTGCGCCACGGCGCGAATCTCGGCCCGCCGCAAGCCGGCGAACTCCGCGTGATTCTGGCGGCGGGGTGGCTAGGCAAGGCCCGCTTGATAGATAATATAAAGATCGATTGAAAACACTCACGCTCCGGGACGATTTTCCGGGGCGTGGCGCTATGGAGACTATTTTGCAGCTGACTTTGCTCAAGGCCAAATTGCATCAGGCGGCTATGACCGGCGCCGATCTGGACTATGAAGGCTCGTGCGCCATTGACGCCGAGCTGCTTGCGCGTGCGGGCATCCTCGAATACGAACAGATTCACATTTACAACGTCACCAATGGTGAACGGTTGGTGACGTATGCGATCAAGGCCCCTGCCGGGTCGCGCGACATTTGCGCCAACGGCGCGGCGGCGCATCACATGCGTGCCGGCGATCGGGTCATTATCGCGGCCTATGCGTCCATGGACGCCGCGGCAGCGGAGAAATTCAAGCCTCGCGTTTTAATTCTCGACGAGAACAATAATATTAAATCGGAACGCGGCATCGCCGCCGTCGCGTAAGACACATTCATGGCTTTATTCGGGCAACTTGGCGAGCGACTTTCCACGACGCTTGGCCGTCTCGGCGGACGCGGACGAATCACCGAAGAGAATGTGGCGGAAACGCTGCGTGAAATTCGCGTTGCCCTGCTCGAAGCCGACGTCGCGCTGCCCGTCATCCAGCGTTTTCTCGATGCGGTAAAGGCGCGCGCACTCGGTGCCGAAGTGGCGAAGAGCGTGTCGCCCGGCCAGGCCTTCGTCAAGATCGTGCACGATGAGTTGGCGGCGGTGCTCGCCGCCGGTAATCCCGAACTCAATCTGCGGGTGCGCCCCCCGGCGGTCATTTTGCTGGCCGGGCTCCAAGGCGCGGGCAAGACCACTACGGTCGCCAAACTCGCCGCGAACCTGAAAGCGGCGCGCAAGCGCGTGCTCGTGGTCTCCACCGATGTGCGCCGCCCGGCCGCGATCGAGCAGTTGCAGACGCTCGCGGCGCAGGTCGATGTTGCGTTCGAACCTGCCAACGGCGAGACTCCGCTCCAGATTGCCAGCCGTGCGCTCGACCGGGCTCGGCGCCAGTTGGCGGATGTGCTGATCGTGGATACGGCGGGGCGGCTGCACGTTGATAGTGAATTAATGGACGAAGTGCGCGCGCTGTCCGAGGCTTTGAAACCGGCGGAAACGCTGTTCGTGGCCGATGCCATGACCGGCCAGGACGCGGTGCGTGCGGCGGCTGCCTTCAACGAAGCGCTCGCGCTCACCGGCGTCATTCTCACCAAGGCCGATGGCGATGCGCGCGGCGGCGCGGCGCTTTCCGTGGCCGAAGTCACCGGCTGCCCGATCAAGTTCATCGGTACCGGCGAGCGGATCGACGCGCTGGAAGTGTTCGATCCGCAGCGCATGGCCGGGCGCATTCTCGGCAAGGGCGATGTCGTCGGCCTGGTGGAGAGCGCCACCCGCAAGATTGACGCCGACAAGGCCGAAAAGCTCGCCGGCAAGCTGCGCAAGGGCAAGGGCTTCGACCTCGAAGACTTCCGTGGCCAGATCGAGCAGATGCTCGACATGGGCGGCATCAAGTCGTTACTCGACAAACTGCCGGGCGGGCAGCGTGTGCCGGCGGCCGCCGCGGCAGGTTTCGATGACAAGGCTTTGCGCCACCAGATCGCCATCGTCAACTCCATGACGCCACGCGAGCGCAAGCACCCCGGGGTGCTCGACGGCTCGCGTCGCCGCCGCATTGCCGCCGGTTCCGGCACGGCGGTGCAGGACGTCAATCAGTTGCTGCGCCAGTTTCAGCAGGCCCAGAAAATGATGAAGAAATTCAAGAAGGGCGGCATGGCGCGCGCCATGGGCGCCCTCGGCGGAGGCAGACTCCCACCCGGTTTCTAGCTACGATGGGGCGCCGGAGTGCAGTCAGCGCCCCCGTCGCGTGCAGGCAAACTTTATATAGACATAATTCGTGCTGCTGGCGGTAGGCATGCGGCCAAACCGTCCGCCACCGGGGCCCATGCTGATCTGGTTGCGTGTCCCCTGCCTCAGTATCCGGTAATGGCCGCCGCAGGCCTCGTACATTTGCCGGTTTGCATCATCCTGCCGCTGCTGGATATCGGATTGACTGCCACCCGCCTGATATCTGATCAAACCGAAATCCGATCCGGCAGTGGGCCCATACTGACCCCCCGGTCTCGCCAGCATTTCCGCGGTGGTGACCGCGCAGCCTGCGGTGAACAAACAGACGGCACCGACAATCAGCATGACGACCTTGGTCATGGCGTGCTCCTTATCTTAGTCTTTGAGTGGCTTATACGCAGCCTGTCGAGAACGCTCCGGCGAGGCTGCAGACGCTACCGACGCGGTTCTGGTCCAGAAAAGTGTCTTGCCAAAAATCGAACCGCCGATGGAAATCTTTAATCTGCCGTCAGGCGCCAGCGTGAGCTTGCATCGGTAGGACTTGCCCTTCGTGGGCGCGTAAAGCGTGCCGCCGTCCCAGACATTGCCGCCGGCATAGTGGAATCCCGTGAGCAGGGTCAGCCCCATGATGGGCCGACTCCGCAAGGACTTGTCGGGATTGAGCCGGTCCACTTTCGGTTTACCGGCCATGCCATTGGGAGCATTAGCGGGGAACAGCGGCGCTTTCAGCCACACGACATGGCCGTTGTAGACTCCGTGCTCATTCACGATTTCCACTTTCACGCTACTGTCGTTCGTGAGCCAGGTACCCAGGATGGCCCCGGCGCCGTTATTCGCGTGGGCGGCCGTCGAGAACACAACCAGACCGAAAGCGAGACCGAACAGCAATCGCCGCATGCCAGCCTTCCTCCTTTTATAACCGGACCCAAACCACCTGCTTTCCAAGGCGTATTTCCAGCTTTATAGGCTTACGCTATACCTGCCAGTCAGGGGATGTCAAGTGTAAGATCGAGCAATCTGTCCGGGGTAGTAGCACGTGTCTCCTTGACTCTCTTTGCCGGATTAGTCCCTCGTAAAAAGGGGTAGCCGCAGCCGCCCCTTGTTGCTCATGGTGTGTAGGGATTCAACTTTGTCAGCGCTTCGGACGCGGTCCCGTTAGCGCGAGACTGAGCAGCGTGAACAGGCCCAGCCAGCCGAAGCTGCCGCTCCCGCCGCCTCCGCCACGCGGTCGCGGTGGCGGAGGCGGCGGGAGCGGTGGAGGCGCGGCCTTCACGGTGATGCTGATCGTGGCGGTATTGGAATCGGCTTGGCCGTCGTTGGCCTTGAAGGTGAAGCTGTCGGAACCCGCATAGCCCTGGTTCGGCGTGTAGGTGTAAGTGCCCTTGCTCGCATCGTTGAGCGTCACGCTACCATGGCCGGGTTTGGCAAAGATGCTGAAGGTCAGCGGATTGCCGTCGGCATCCGTGGCCTGCAAGGTGCCACTCGCGGCGGTGTTCTCGGTGGTTGTCAAGGTGCCGTTGCTTGCCACCGGTGGGTGATTAGGCGTCTGGATGACGGTTGCAGCGTTCGCCGTGATCAGCGGGGTTGCATGGGCCACACTCGCCGTGTTCTCGATCATGTCCCCATCACTGCCGGTGGCCTTCAGCGTTACGTTGGCCGTGGCGGTGCCGGCGTTGCCGTTGATTTGACCGAAATCGCAGGTGACTACCCCGGAGGCTTCGTTGCAACTGCCTTGCGTTGCACTCGCCGAGACGTAGCTTGCCGCCGCCGGCACGGTGATTGTGGCGCTCACCGCCGGAGAGGCTGCACTCGAGGAGTTAGTCACAATCGTCTGGCTGACAAAGGTGGCCCCGGGGTTGACTTGGGTGGGCGCACTCACGGCGAGATCGAGGCTGCTTGCGCCTTCGAAGTAAGCCGCGCCCCGGGAGTCGTTATGACCGTATGCGCCGACGAGGGCAGTAGTGCTGTCCAACGCGACCGAGCCGCCGAAGTCGTCGTTTTCCGCGCCGTCACTCGCCACAAGTTTCTGCGCCTGGGACCACGTGCCGCCCGATTCGCTAAAGACATAGGCTGCGCCTGGACCGCCCTGTTGATTGAAATGGAACTGGGTTGCGCCGACGAGGGCGGTAGTGCCATCCAGCGCAATCGCGCTACCGAATTCGTCGCCCGGCGCGCCATCGCTTGCCGCGAGCTCCTGCGCCTGGCTCCACGTACCGCCCGATTCGCTAAAGACATAGGCTGCGCCCTTATCGTTATTATGACTGGTTGCGCCGGCGAGGAGGGTGCTGCCGTCAAGGGCGACCGCGCCGCCGAAGTTGTCGAGCCTCACAGAATCGCTGGCGGTAAGCCTCTGCGTCTGACTCCAAGTGCCCCCCGTCTTGGTGAACACATACACCGCGCCTGCATCGTCTGCGAATCCGACGTTGTCGCCAGGCGAGCCGATCACGGCGGTATCGCCGTCCAACGCGACCGAGGTGCCGAAGGAAATGCTCACGGGGTTATACAGTTCCTGTGTCTCACTCCAGGTGCCCCCCGTCTTGGTGAACACGTAGGCCGCGCCCTCGCTGTAGAAAACCTGCGGGGCGCCGACGAGGGCAGCGGTGCCGTCGAGGGCGACCGAGTAGCCGAAGTTATCGTCTACAGCGCCGTCGCTTGCCGTGAGCTCCTGCGTCTGACTCCATGTGCCGTCGGACTTGGTGAACACATAGGCCGCGCCTTGGAAGTTGTTTCGACCCCATGCGCCGACGAGGGCGGTAGTGCCGTCGAGGGCGACCGAGAAGCCAAAGAAGTCGTCGGCCACGCCGTCACTCGCCGCGAGTTCCTGTGTCAGGCTCCAGGTGCCGCCCGACTCGGTGAACACATACGCCGTGCCCTCACCGTTGTTATGACCGTCTGCACCGACGAGGGCGGTCGCGCCGTCCACCGCGACCGAAATGCCGAAGTTGTCGTTTGCCGCGCCGTCGGCGGCGGTGACCTTCTGCTCGATATACACCAGCGGGTCCACAGTGAGCGGGTAGGCCGCGTGGGCATCGTCCACGACGATCAGGATGCGGTTGCCTTTGCTCTTGAGTATCGCCGGCACGGTCTTGCCGTTTGCATCGGTGACCACCAACCCGCCATAGCGGAGCTTGCCCCAGGTGAGTGTGTCGCTATTTTTCGTTTCCGTCATTCCGGACGCGCTGTGCGCGATCCGTAATCCAGTTTGATGATGTATCTTGACCGCTGGTCGGGATGCTTTTCCGACTGGGTCCCGGCTTTCGCCGGGACGACGGGACGTGGCGGTGAGCGCGAGCACGAGTTCGCCGTGACCGGCGGGGCGCTTGGTGAGCGTGAGGCCCTGCTCGAATCCCACCGGCAGCACCCGCCACCATTCGCTGAAGCTGCGGTGTGGGTAGGTGACCCGATTGCCTTTGATGACAGGGCGGCTCTGGTTGACCGGCGCGAGTTTCTCTCCGCGTCCAAGGGCGGCGAGATGCAGTGTTAAGGGCCTGGCGGCGCCCGTGAAGTGCGCGCCGTGGCTGTCGAAGCAGGCCTTGAGTGAAGACTTTGGCAGTCTCGCACAACCGTCCGCCTTGATTCTATAGGCCGCGCCCGCGTTCTTGTCGAGCGCTTGATAGAGCGCCGGGCGCAGCGCGTCGGGCAGCACTGTGGCGTGAGGAAGCGAGGTGGCCGCGGGACCGATCACCGACCCGGCGGCCAGTGCCGATACCGAGGTCGCAGAAATAATCGAGGCGATGAAGGCACCGCGCACAAACATCCGGATAGAGTGGGTTGCATTCATCGTTAACCTCCTGATGCAGCGTTACCGTTCGTTCACCGATGCAGGATGCAAAGTGTATAGTCGCCGTCGCTGCTTCCGGTTTTTGCATCCCAGCGGGGCGCGCTGCCTCCCGGCTTCTAACTACAGCGCTCGCCGGGTGGCAGGAGCGGTTTTAGCCACGATGAGATGCCAGATTGCAGGTCGGCACAGATCGCGCAGTGGTGCAGCCGACATCTAGCTTGGATGAAGATGCAGGCGCCGCCGGATGAGTATCACAAGACCGAGGAACGCAAGCAGCACGAGCGAAAGCGGGCTGACCATGCCGCCGCCACCGCTCGATGCGGCCTTCACGGTAAAGGTGAAGGAGCCGCTACCGCTCTGTCCGTAGGCGTCGCTGGTATGAATCGTGATCGTGGCCTTGCCCGTCTGGCCCGCGACCGGCGTCAAGGTAAGCGTACAGCTCCCTGCCGCGGTGCACGAGGACTCGCCGGTGATGCTCGCATTGGGCAGAAGCGTCGTATTGGAGCTGGTCACCGTCATCGTGAGCGTCCCAGTGCCCGCTAGAGTGAAGCTTTCCGTTCCGTTCGCCGGCGTTGTCACGGTGAGGTTGTTCAACCCGCTCATGGCAGGCGCTGCAGGTGGATTCACGGTGAACGTGAACGAGCCGCTATCGCTCTGATCATAGTTGTCGCTGACCTGCATCGTGACCGTGGTACTGCCCGTCTGGCCTGCGACTGGCGTCAAGGTGAGCCTACAACTTCCCGCAGCGTTGCACGAGGACTCGCCAGTGATTTTCGCATCGGGCAGGAGCTTCGTGTTGGAGCTGGTCGCCATCAGGCTGAGTATGCCGGTGCCGGTGAGAGTGACGGTCGCCCGCCCCGACGCTGGCGCGGTCACTGCCACCGCAGCGAGGCTCGTCAGCGTGGGCGGTGCGGCCACGGTCACGGTGAAGCGACTGGAGGTGTGCTGGCCAGAGTGACCGGTGACCATCAGCGTTACCCCTGCAGTGCCCGGTACCGCGGCCGCAATGAAACTGAGTTGGCAGGATAGATGCGAGTTATCCGCTCCGCAGTCGGCGGGGATCACGGTGAGCGCAGCGGGGGGAAGGACGGTCGCGTTACTGCTCGCGACCGTATGGGTGATGGGCGTAGAGCCGGTAAGGCTGAAAGATTCCAGGTCGCCTTCACCTTCGCCGACGATGATGTCGCCAAGACCGGTCACTGTGGGTGGCGCACCGGAGCCGGTGAACACGTAGGCGGCGCCGGTGAACGAGTTGCGGCCATAGGCGCCGGCGAGGGCCGTCGCGCCGTCTGCGGATAGCGCCACCGAGGTGCCGAAGAAGTCGTCCGCTGCCCCGTCGGAGGCGGCGAGTTCGGCCTGCTGGGACCAAGCGCTCCCGCTCTCGGTGAACACGTAGGCGGCGCCGACGCCGTTGTCGTGGCCATCGGCGCCCACGAGCGCCTCGGTTCCGACGGAGGCAAGCGCTACCGATACGCCAAAGACGTCGCCCCCCAAGCCGGGATCGGTGAGTTCGGTCTGCTGGGACCAAACGCCTCCGCTCTCGGTAAACACGTAGGCTGCGCCGGTGTCAGAGTTCCTGTCGTCCGCGCCCACGAGGGCGGTTGTCCCGTCGGCGGAGAGTGC
>JBOHZI010000013.1:0-16466 GCA_050738295.1 Gammaproteobacteria bacterium | reverse complement strand
TAAGGCAAAGACAGCAAGTCCTCGCCTACCTGCGGTGTCCGCGGCAAATTCGCGGCGAACGCAGCATCGACTTCTTCGATCTCCACCGTACCCTGGTTGCCATCAGCGAGCAGGCGCCGGATCACGTTGCCAAGTTCCTGCAGATTGCCCGGCCAGTCATGACGCCGCAACCGGTTAAGAGCTGCGACGCCAAACTGACGGAAGGTGTAGCCTTCATGATCCGCCAGGGTCTCCACATAGTGACGAATGATCTCGGGAATGAAATCGCGGTATTCACGCAGCGCCGGCACCTCGATCACCAGCACCCCCAGGCGATCGTAAAGATCGCGTCGCACGCGCGCATCTGCAATGGCCTGCGCTTGAATTGAGGCCGAAAAGCGCAGACGGGCCTCGCGATTTTCATTCAAAAAGGCGATCAGTACCTCCTGCGCTGCAGGCAAGGCATCGGACAGCTCGTCGAAAAACAGTAGACGGGGCGATTGCACCCGCCGTATCGCGGCCAGCCCCGTGCGCAGAGCCGCGGGATCGGCGTCGGTAAGCATGAACGGCTCGAAGCCGCGGTGCTCGAGCCGGGCCAGACGCCGGGCCAGAGTTTCACGCCCACTGCCCGTCTCACCCACGATCATCACAGACTCGTCGCGCCCGACGATCGATTCGAGCGCACTTTTCAATGCTGCGATACGCGGATGGGCGCCGATGATGTCCAACAGGCTGGCAGAGGCCAGTGGCGTGTGGCGCCGCGGCACTGCCTTCAACGCCCGCTCCACCGCATACAGCAGCTTGGCGAGCGATATCGGCTTTTCCATGAAATCGAGGGCACCCAAACGCGTAGCTTCGATCGCCGTATCCACGGTGCCATGCCCTGACATCATCAAGACCGACAATCCAAGCTCCGGATTTTCGCTCCATTCTCGAAGCAGCGAGATGCCGTCCTCGCCTTCCATCCAGACGTCGAGCAGCACCAGATCCGGGCGTTTGGCCGCAACTTCCAGACGCGCTTCATTCGCGCTCTCGGCCAGAGCGATCTCGTAGCCCTCGTCGGAGAGAATCTCGCCGACCGCGCTGCGGATTTCCGGTTCATCGTCCACCACCAGAATGCGTGCCAGACTCATCGCTTACCTCCATCCACAACGCGCAGCATCTGTTGCCGGCGCGGCAAAGTCACGATCACTTCGGCGCCGCCGGCCTCAAGATTGGAGAGCGCGACGCTGCCGCCCTGCTCCTCGGCGAGTTTGCGCACGACTGCCAGACCGAGACCCGTGCCCTTGTGCTTGGTGGTCACGTAGGGTTCGAAAGCGCGGCTCAAAACCTCGGAATTGAAGCCCGGACCGGCATCACGCACGATCAGCGCCACACCGTCCACTGCCCGCGACGGCTCCACCTCCAGCCAGATCCTGGCGTGACTTTCGGGCTGGGCCTCGATCGCATTCTTGATCAGGTTGTGCAGAATCTGGCGCAGACGCACGACATCGGCAGGCACCGGCAACAAGTTTGCAGCCGCGTTGACCGTCAGCGTCAGCCCGCTACGATCGCGGTACAACTCCGACAACTCGCGCACCAAGGTGCCAACCTCAACCGGTACCAACTTCAGCGGTGGGCTCTTGGCGTATTCGGAAAAGGCATCCACCATGGCCTGCATGGCGTGCACCTGGGCGATCACCGTCGCAGTCGAGCGATCCAGAATATCGGCTTCACGGCCTTCCAGCATGGGCAGGCATTTGAGGCGCAACCGTTCGGCCGCCAACTGAATCGGGGTCAACGGATTCTTGATCTCATGGGCAAGGCGACGAGCCACTTCGCCCCAGGCAGCCTCACGCTGCGCAAGCACAAATTCGGTCACATCTTCGAACACCCATATCTGCCCCGACATTCGTTCGCCGACGAACGACTCGAGCCGGGAAAAGGCGGTGCGCACCACGCGTTCCTCGCCGGCCAGGCGCATTCTTACATCGGTCGTCTTGCGCGCAGTAATCGTTCGCTCATCAAACAGGGCGACAAAGGGCGGATGCGTTGCGAGCAACTCCGCCAGCGTTCGACCTTCCCAAGCCGCTGAGTCGATGCCAAGCATACCGGCAGCGGCCGTATTGATGCTGCGAATCCGTTCGGCCGCATCGATCGTAACCACCCCCGCCGACAGGGCACCCAGCACGCTGGCCAGCCAACTGCGTTCGTTTTCCAGGGCCAGCTGCCCGCGCCGGGTAGCGTCCCTCGCCTCGGCCAGACCGCGCGTCATATTATTGAACGAACGCGCGAGCACACCGATTTCGTCGCGGCTCTTCTCGGCCACACGCACACCAAAATCGCCGTGTGCCACGGCGCGCGTGGCACGCACCAGCGCTTGGATCGGCGCCGCCACCCGCTCCGCCGCAAAAAACGCGGCCCACACCGCCGCCAGCAGGGAAAGCAGCAGCACCAGGGTCAGGGTCAGGGTGAAACTCAGCTTGAGCGGCTGGCGCAGATAACTCAGTTCCTGATACCGGCTGTAGGCCGACTCGACTCGCCGAGCCAGCGCACTCGACTGATTATTGACCGGATACAACGTCTCCAGCACCCGGTAGGTGCCGTCGGACGCATTGAGCAAGGCGAAGGTGCGTACATACAAATTGCCCTGAACCGAATACAGACCTGCCTGCGCCCCGCCCTGGGCAAGCTGCGTAGCCAGATCCGAGGGAGGCGATTCGGGCAGCGGCGCCGAGGCCGTGGCGCCGCTGGTCGCAAGCACTTGCCCATGGCTGTCGAAAACCGCCGTGCGGCTCGCACCCAACGCCGTGCGCAACCGCGCAAGCGCCGTGCCCAGCGGCTCCGGTCCGCGCTCGGACAACATGCGGGCCGCCTGGGAGCTGACCCCGGCATACGGCCCCGTCTGACTGGCCAGCACCTGGCGCGACAGCACCAGGGAGTCTTTCAGCGCGTGGGCTACATTCACATCGAACCAACTGTCGATACTGTGGTTGATGAATTGCACCGAGAAGTAAAACACCACCGCCACCGGCAACACTGCGAGCGCGGTAAACAACACCACCAGGCGCCGGGTCAGTCGCGCCCCCGTGCGCGGACGGCGCAGTGCGCGAATCAAGCGCCAAAGATTGAACGCGATGACGCCCAGCAGAGCAAAGCCCGCCACCACGTTCGCGATCAGTAGCCACAGATACCATTGGCCGTAGGCATGCGAGCGCCCGGTGCTTAGAGCGAGCAGATATAGCGAGGCACCGATAGCAACCGCAACCACCCCCAGCGGGACGAGTCGGCTCCAGCGTTTCATGGTGCCAAACTCGCCTGACGCCAACCGCTGGCCTGCCCCCAGCCAGGCAGGATCACTGCCAGCAGCTTGAGCGGTCCGGGCAACTGGTTCGTATCGAGCACCACACGCAGAAGCAGATAATAATGCGCGTGCGGATCAATCAGGCTGGCATCAATCAGCGGCAACTTGCGGATGTGACAGATCGACGCCAAGGCTGCATCCTGCGTGGCATATTCCTCGTTCAAGCCGCTGTTGAGATTGTCGAGCCGGTAGCGCTCGGCCAGCGGACGGTAACTCAGGCGATAACGTTCGGCGAGTTCGGCTACGGTCTTGTTCCATATCCACCAAGCTCGCCGGCGCTTGACCTTGACATCAACCACGAAGGTCAGCCCCACCCCGTGGGCAAGCGCATCTCGCGCGTGTTGATTCAGTCTGAGCGCAAGATCGGCATTGACGTAATACACGCCCTGCACGCGCTGAGTCGACAGACTGCTCACGCTGAACCCCGCGGCATGCGCCGACACGGCAAGGCTCAGGCCCAACGCGAGGGCCAGCATCGACCGTCTCACCTGCCCGCCTGCGCCCTTCATGCGCCGCTCTCCATGCCGTTCCTGTACGGCAAGCCTAACCCGTAACGCAGCCCAAAAGCGTGATCACTGCGTGACACCGCCCTCGTCAACCGAAGCACAAACCGCGCCAGTCGCGTCCGCGCACCTGTTCCGCCACGGTCTGCGTCCGTCGCCCCGGACGCTGGAGTTCCAGCAGGCGCAGACACCCCTCTCCACAGGCCACATCGATACCCGCTGCGCTGACCTCCATCACCCGCCCCGCCGATACAGACCCATGCACAGGCAAGGCCTCGGCACGCAAAATGCGCACGCGTTCCCCAGCGCATTCGGCCCAGGCGCCTGGCCGCGGGTTGAACGCACGCACCCGGCGCTCCAGCTCCTGCGCGGAAAGCGAAAAATCGAGGTGCGCCTCGGCCGTGGCAATCCGCGCGGCATAACTGGCTGTACCCGTCTGCGGCACACTCCGGGCCGTGCCCGCCGCTAGCGCCGTCAACACCTCCAACAGTAGCTCCGCCCCCCGCTGCGCCAGCCGCTCCGACAACTCACCCGCCGTTTCCCGGCGCCCGGTCGGCGTACGCGCGAGCCGATACACCGACCCCGTATCGAGCCCGGCATCCATCTGCATGATCGCCACACCGGTGTCCTCGTCGCCCGCGGCCAGCGCGCGTTCCACCGGCGCCGCCCCGCGCCAGCGCGGCAGCAGCGAGGGATGCACATTGAGTCCGCCATGCGGGATGCGTCGCAACAAATCGTCCGGAATCAAAAGCCCATAGGCCACCACAACCAGAGCCTCCGGCGCCAAGGCGACGATTTCGTCCACGGTCGAGGCATCAAGACGTTCGGGTGTGGCGACAGGCACATTCAGGCGTTCGGCCAGAACGCGCACGGGGCTGGGTCGCGGTTTGCGCCCGCGCCCCGCGGGACGATCCGGCTGGGTCAAAACGCGAATGATGTCGTGGTGGGCCGCCAGTGTCTCCAGTGCGGGCAGCGCAAATTCGGCGGTACCGGCGAAGACCAGTCGCATCGGATGTCAGTCCGAATCGGGCGTCAGCGCCCGATTCTCGCGCCGCGCCTTTTCCAGTTGCCGACGCACCCGACGGCGTTTCAGATCGGAGAGATAGTCGATGAACAACTGGCCGTTCAGATGATCCATCTCGTGCTGAATGCACACCGCGAGCAACCCCTCGGCTTCCAGTTCGTAGGGCTTGCCGTGCTGATCCTGAGCGCGGACATGTACCCGCTCGGCGCGGGTAACGGTATCGAAATAACCGGGCACCGACAGGCACCCTTCCTCGCTGTCGCAACCCCCGTCGCGGCTGATCAACTCAGGGTTGATAAGTACCCGGCGCTCGTTCTTGTTTTCCGACACATCAATGACCGTAAGCTGGAGGGCTATGCCCACCTGAGTAGCGGCCAGCCCGATGCCGGGCGCGTCGTACATGGTCTCGAACATGTTCTCGATGGTGCGCTCAAGCGCCGCATCGAAGGTCGCCACCGGTACACCGGGTTCACGCAAACGAGGGTCGGGGAAATGGAGAATTTTCAGTAAAGCCATGGCGCTCGAAGCTGACCGTCACATGCCCTTTTGGACAAAATTAATGCACAACGGTCAAAATTGCTGCTAAAGTTAGGATAATTATAACGAAAGGCCTGTCGGCAGCCGCCTCTCGGCCCGTTAAATGCAAGGATTTTCTAAGGAGTCGTGACAATGCAGGGGTATCGCTCAATCATATCGGGTTCGCTTGCCGTGCTCGCTACCGTAGCCGTTGCCGGTTGCGCCAGCCATCCACCGGCCACCCCGGCACCCGCTCCGGCCAGCACGCCACCGGCTGCGACCGCGCCGGCGCCAGCACCCACGCCCAGCACGGCGCCATTGCCGGTCAAGCAAACCGCACCGGTGCGCTATGTGGTCAAACCGGGAGATACGCTGTGGAGTATTTCCACGCAGTTCTTCTCCAGTCCGTGGCTGTGGCCCGAGGTCTGGTACGAGAATCACTATATACAGAATCCGCACCTGATCTATCCCGGTGACATCATCACGCTGAACGGGGGCGCGCTCACGATCTCGCGGAACGGCACTGTGGTGCGCAGCACCTCCCCCTTCCGCCAACTCCAGCCACAGATCCAGCACACCTCGTTGGCCCAGGCCATACCAACCATTCCCTACGACGAAATTTCCGATCTGCTCTCCAAGCCGCGAGTCATGACGGCCGACCAATACAAGCAGGCCCCCTATATTCTGAGCACGGTAGATGGGCAACTGCTCGCTGCGGCACCCAATTCAGTCTACGTGCGCGGGAAAAAACTTCAGAATGCCGGCCCCGGTGATACCTATGCCGTGGTCAACAAGGAAAAGGCCCTGCACGATCCGCATACGCACGAACTACTTGGCTATGAGGTGCTTTACCTCGGTCGTGGGAAACTGATCGCCGGCGGCGATCCGTCCACCCTCAAGCTTACGGCCAGCACCCAGGAAATCCATCCCGGCAACCGCTTGGTGCCCGTTGACACCGGCGCGGTTCCCGCGCAGTTTCCGCTACTCACGCCGAAAACCCAGATCAACGGCCAGATCATCGACGTGGTTGGCGGACTACATCGGGTGGGACAGTATCAGGTTGTTGTGCTCGACCGAGGCAGCAAAAACCAGCTTGAAACCGGCGACGTGTTGAACGTCGAACGCCCCGGCACTCGTGTTCACGACCCTTACGCGCAGAGCGGCATGAGTAGCCATGTCAAACTGCCCGGTGAGCAGGTCGGCGAAGTGGTCGTGTTCCGCGTCTTCCCCCGAGTTGCCTTTGCGCTGGTCATGCACGCCACGCGTCCGCTCGGCATCGGCGATACCGTGACCAACCCCTGAGTTTTGCCTGAAACGACGCGGAACGTAACGGCAGAAGCGCACGCATTAACCCTGCTCATGCAGGCGCCGGGACTAACCTCCGGCGCCATGCTCAAGCTTCTTGAGCATTTCGGCACAGCCGTCGAGTTACTGGCAGCCGGGCGTAAACGCTGGACCGAACTCGGGCTGTCAGTCACCACCCGGCGAGCACTGGAAAAGCCTGACCGTGAAGGCCTGCAACGCGATCTGGGCTGGGCCGGCGAGCCCGGCCACCACCTGATCGGCTGGGGCGATGCCGCCTACCCGCCGCTGCTGGCCACGATCTCGAGTCCACCGCCGGTGCTCTACGTCATCGGTGATCCCCAATTGCTGCACCAACCCCAGCTCGCCGTGGTAGGTTCG
This sequence comes from Gammaproteobacteria bacterium, assembly GCA_050738295.1. Lineage (GTDB taxonomy): Bacteria > Pseudomonadota > Gammaproteobacteria > JAKDMP01 > JAKDMP01 > JBAUSV01. Next base: position 9,418 of record JBOHZI010000013.1, on the reverse strand, counting down.
CGCAATCCGAGCCCTGGCGGGCGTGAACTGGCCGGCGAATTTGCCGCCTTCGCTGCCGGCGCGGGCCTTGTCGTCACCAGCGGCCTGGCTCTCGGCATTGACGCCGCCGCCCATGCCGGCGCCCTGGATGGTGGCGGCAACACCGTGGCCGTCATGGCTACCGGCCCCGACCTTATTTATCCCAAACGCCATCAAGCGCTGGCCGAGCGGATTGCCGAACGGGGTGCGCTGGTCACCGAATTCCGCCCCGGAACCCCGCCGTTGCCGGAACATTTCCCGCGCCGCAACCGCATCATCAGCGGCCTGGCGCTCGGCACTCTGGTGGTGGAGGCCACACTCAAGTCGGGATCGCTGATCACGGCCCGCTACGCCGCCGAACAGGGCCGCGAGGTGTTCGCCATTCCCGGCTCGGTACGCTCGCCGCTCTCGCGCGGTTGCCATGCACTGATCCGTGACGGCGCGGCCCTCGTCGAACAGCCCTCTGATATGCTTGCCACACTTGAAGTGCCGCTGGCGCTGGATTTCGCTCCCGATGCCAAGGTGTCGGCGCCGGCCTCGGACGCACCCGATCCGGAGTACGCCCTGTTGCTGGATGCGCTGGGATTCAATCCGGTCACGGCGGACACTGTCGCGGCCCGTACCGGTTTGACGCCGCAGACGGTATCCTCCATGCTCTTGATCCTGGAACTCAAGGGCGAAGTTGAAGTGCAGGCGGGCGGACGCTATGCCCGCAAGCGCCGCGGATAGCAGGATGTCTGTCCTGTTTAATGTAGAGGTATAGAGTCGTTGATGAACCCGAGCGTGCTGGATACGGTACTTTTTCTGTTCGAGAACTATCTCGAGGACTGCGAAGAGCCGCCGCAGCGGGCCACCCTCGAGCAGGTATTGCGCTCAGGCGGATTTCCCGAGCCCACCGTACACCGAGCGCTCGACTGGCTGGAGGTACTCGAGGCGCCAGAACGCGAGTTCGCGCCCGAAGCCTTCGGCGCCGGTGCGTGCCGTATATTCAACGCACAGGAATGTGCCCGACTCACCGCACAGGCACGCGGATTCCTGCTCTACCTGGAACAGGTTGAGGTACTGGATCCAGTGCTGCGCGAACGCGTTATCGAGCGCCTGCTCGCGCTGGATGATGAAATTGTGGATATCGAGGAGGTGCAATGGGTCGTATTGTTGAGCCTGTTTCGCCGCCCCGGTCAAGAAGCGGCTTTCGCGCAGATGGAAGATCTGCTTTATGCCGATATGGCCGACCTGGCCCATTAAAGGATCGAATGTAATGGATCGCACAGTCGTCGTCGTCGAATCTCCCGCCAAGGCACGCACGCTCAAAAAATTCCTGGGCAAGGGCGCCGAAGTGTTCGCCTCCTACGGCCATGTGCGCGACCTGGTGCCCAAGGGCGGCGCCGTCGCACCGGACGATGATTTCGCCATGCGCTACGAGACCATTGAGCGTAACGAAAAACACGTGAGCGCCATCGCCAAGGCGCTCAAGCAGGCCGACCATCTCGTGCTCGCCACCGACCCCGATCGCGAGGGCGAAGCCATCTCCTGGCACCTGCACCAGATTCTCCAGGACCGTGGCCTGCTCAAGGACAAGACCGTCCAGCGCGTGGTGTTTCATGAAATCACCGAACGCGCCATCAACGACGCCATGGAGCATCCGCGCGACCTGGCGAACGACCTGATCGACGCCCAGCAGGCCCGACGCGCACTCGATTACCTGGTCGGTTTCAACCTCTCCCCCCTGCTCTGGAAAAAGATTCGTCCGGGGCTCTCCGCCGGGCGAGTACAAAGTCCTGCGCTGCGCCTGATCGTGGAACGCGAAGAAGAAATCGAGGCGTTCGAGGCGCGCGAATTCTGGCGAATCGAAGCCGCACTGAAAACCGATCAGCACGAATTCGGCGCACGCCTGTACCAGTACCAGGGCCACAAGACCGATCAATTCGAATTCACCGACGAAGCAACCGCACACGGCGCACGCGATGCGATCGAAAAGGCCGCGAACGGCACGCTCGTTGTCACCGCAATCGAGCGCAAGGCACGCAAGCGCAACCCGGCTCCGCCGTTCATCACCTCGACGCTGCAACAGGAAGCCTCGCGCAAGCTCGGCTTCACCACGCGGCGCACCATGCAGGTGGCACAGTCGCTCTACGAAGGTGTGGATCTCGGCGACGGCCCGGTCGGCCTCATTACCTACATGCGCACGGATTCCACGAACCTGGCGCCCGAAGCGCTCGAGGAAATGCGTGCCTATATCGGCGAACGGTTCGGCAAAGACAACCTGCCGCCCAAGGCACGCCTGTACCGCACCAAGAGCAAGAACGCGCAGGAAGCGCACGAAGCCATTCGCCCCACCTCGGTACGCCGTGAACCGAAGGCTGTCGCCGCGCACCTCACGCGCGAACAGGCGCGCCTCTACGAGCTGATCTGGAACCGTGCCGTGGCCTGTCAGATGATTCATGCCACGCTCGACCAGGTCGCCGTCGATCTGGCCGCCGGCGATGTTGCGGTATTCCGCGCCACCGGTTCCACCATTCGCCATGCCGGTTTCATGCAGCTTTACATGGAAGACCGTGACGAAGGCGGCGAGGAAGACGACCGCAAGGAAAGCAAACTGCCTGCGCTCAAGGAACAGGAAAAGGTGCCGCTGAACGCAGTCAACGCCTCTCAGCATTTCACTGAACCGCCGCCGCGCTACACCGAAGCGAGCCTGGTCAAAACGCTCGAGGCGCACGGCATCGGCCGCCCCTCGACCTACGCCTCGATCATACAGACGCTACTCTCACGTGAGTACGCGGAACTGGAAAACAGGCACTTCCTGCCAAGCGATGTGGGACGCATCGTCAACCGCTTTCTCACCCAGTACTTCGAGCGCTACGTGGACTACGACTTCACGGCCAAGCTGGAAGACAAGCTCGATGCCGTCTCCCGCGGTGAGCGTGACTGGAAACGGCTGCTCAAGGAATTCTGGTCGCCGTTCGAAAAGGAAGTGGAAAATGTGGACGGCAACGTCACCCGCCGCGACGTCATGCAGGCGCGCGTGCTCGGCACCGACCCCAAAAGCGGGCGCGAAGTCTCGGCACGCATGGGCCGCTACGGTCCCTTCGTGCAGATCGGCACCGTCGAGGAAGAAGAGAAACCGAAGTTCGCGAGCCTGCGCCCGGGGCAGAAACTGGAAGCGATCAATCTCGACGAAGCGCTCTATCTGTTCCGCCTGCCGCGCGAACTGGGCGAAACACCCGAGGGCGAGAAAGTCACGGTCAACATCGGACGCTTTGGCCCCTACGTGCGCTACGACAGCAAGTACGCCTCGATCAAGGAAGACGATCCCTACACCATCGAACTGCCGCGCGCACTCGAGATCGTGAAGGAAAAGAAAGAAACCGATGCCAAGCGCCTGATCCGCGACTTCGACGGCATCCGCATTCTGCATGGTCGTTACGGCCCGTTCATTACCGACGGCACCAAGAACGCACGCGTGCCCAAGGAACGTGAGCCCGAAACGCTCACGCTGGAAGAATGTCAGGAGTTGCTCGCCAAGGCGCCGGCCCGCAAGAAACGTACAAGCAAAAAGCGCACCACCCGGCGCAGCAAAAAGAGCTGATGGTCGACAATCTGGGTGCGACCGTCGCAGCCATCCGGGCAGGCGCCATTGTCGCCTATCCCACCGAAGGCGTGTGGGGCCTGGGCTGCGACCCCTCCAACCGTGAAGCCGCAGAACGCCTGCTCGCACTCAAGCAACGACCCATGGCAAAAGGCCTGATTCTGCTCGCAGCCGAGGAGACGCAACTGGCGCCCTGGATTGCTCCATTCGATCCCGTTATGGCCGAACGCATACGCGCCACCTGGCCGGGGCCTGCAACCTGGATCGTGCCCAGTCGCCCCGACTGCCCCGATTGGCTCACCGGCACACGCGACACGCTGGCTGTGCGGGTAACGGCCCATCCCCCGGCGCGCGCGCTGTGTGCAGCGGCCGGTATGGCGCTCGTCTCAACCAGCGCTAATCCCAGCGGCGAGGCCCCGCTCATCACATTGGAGGCGGTACGCGACACCTTCGGATCGGCTCTGGGCGCTGTCCTCGACGGCCCGCTGGGAGATTTAAAAAGTCCCACTGAAATTCGCGACGCCCGAACGGGTCATATCCTGCGTCCTGCCGAAGCCACGAGGCACACATGAATTACCGGGTAGTCGAAAGCTGGCTGCGCGAGTTGCAAGCTCGTCTTTGCAAAGGACTGAGCGAAACCTCCGGCGACACTGCCTGGCGCGAAGACACCTGGCAACGCCCCGAGGGCGGTGGCGGCATGACACGCATCATCGAAAACGGCATCGTCCTCGAAAAGGCCGCCGTTAATTTTTCCGCGGTCAAGGGTGAGAATCTGCCCGCCGCTGCCAGCGCAGCACGGCCTGCATTGGGCGGTCGCAGTTTTCGCGCCATCGGCGTGTCGGTCATCGTACACCCACGCAATCCCTACGCGCCGACATCGCATTTTAACCTGCGCTTTTTCAGCGCGGAAAAACCCGGCGCGGCTCCTGTGTGGTGGTTCGGCGGCGGGTTCGATCTCACGCCCTACTACGGTTTCGAGGAAGACTGCGTGCACTGGCACCGCACCGCGCGCGACGCCTGCCAGCGCTTCGGCCCGAATGTGTACCCCCGTTTCAAACAATGGTGCGACGAGTATTTCTTTATCAAGCACCGCAACGAAGCACGCGGTATCGGCGGCCTGTTCTTCGACGACTATGATGCCGGCGGCGATTTCGCCCGCGCCCAGGCCTTGGCCCACAGCATCGGCGAACACTTCCCCAAGGCGTATTTACCGATCCTCGCGCGACGCATGCACACCCCGTGGGGAGAACGCGAACGCAATTTCCAGCTTTACCGCCGCGGGCGCTACGTGGAGTTCAACCTCGTCTACGACCGCGGCACCCTGTTCGGCCTGCAATCGAACGGCCGCGTCGAATCTATCCTCGCCTCCCTGCCGCCGCAAGCCCATTGGCGCTACGGCCACACCCCCAAACTCAACACCCCCGAAGCAAACTTAAGCGAACACTTCCTCAAACCCAGAGACTGGCTTAAGGAAAATAAACACGCTTCATAGGAGCAAGCGTACTCACGATGATCCGCCTATAATTTTGTAGAAAAGTTTATTGTCCTATTTTGACTCTATTTTTGCATATGATCATAGTCAGATCTATTCGTCTCAAGAAATTGCGCACTTGGCGACGGCGTTTACTTATGACATATGTTGCCTTTATTGCCCTGTTTGGCTCCTCTATAGCCATGGCGGCTTCCGGCGTTGATCACACTTCAGTGCTCACAAGCTTCGGCGTCAGTGCATTATTGGCACTGCCATTGTTTTTGTTCAACATTCTGGTACACCGTATTATTCAATCCATCCAGCCTGGCATCGGTTCTGTCGGCATCAAGCAACTTCTTTTCTCCATCGTGGTTTTCACGGCCATTGAAGCCGCACTGATTTTGCCCATAATCAATCTAGTTGTCTCAAGACGTCTGCTTGCAAGACATCTCGAACCCACGCACGACAACCTCCAACTACCCCCTTAACAAGTCAATGACGCGATAGCCTATATTTTGCCTAAAGGAATCTTTTTGCTTCCTTTATCATTGACGCTTCGTGTTCGCCCCTAGGACCATGCCTGCTCAACGCCTGTCCGTCCTGCGTCATCCTGCCGTCCGGGCCTTGCTGGTTGCACGGCTGGCAGGTACGAGTGCGGCACAGATTCTCTCCACCGTGGTGGGCTGGCAAGTGTTCGCGATTTCGCACAGCCCGCTCGCACTGGGTTACGTGGGTCTGGCTCAGTTTGTGCCGATCGCGCTGTTGATCCTGCCCGCCGGCAACTGTGCTGACCGCTTCAACCGCAAATATCAACTCGCGATCGCGTGGACACTGGAGATCATGGTGAGCCTGCTTTTCGTCATGCTCTCGCTCTTTGGCATTACGCATCTGCTGACATTCTTTGCGCTGCTGGCGCTGTTCGGTATCGCCCGCGCCTTTGCCGGTCCCGCGCTATCGGCCTTCGTGCCGCTGCTGGTGCCCGAGGAGGAATTGGGTCCGGCGATTGCGCTCAATTCCAGCGTCTTTCAGGTCTCGGTGATTGCCGGACCCGCCGTGGGCGGTGCGCTCTACATTCTCGGCCCTGCCATAGCCTACGGCACGAGTGCGGCACTATTCACCATCGCCGTGGCAGCCACGCTCTGCATCCGACATTACCGTACTCAACAACGCGATACCGGCCGTGCCGGTGCGGTGACACGTTTCGTGGCCGGCATTGCCTACGTGCGCAATAACCCGGTATTGCTGGGCGCCATATCGCTCGATTTGTTTGCCGTACTGTTCGGCGGTGCCGTCGCCCTGCTCCCCGTCTATGCCAGCGAAATCCTGGACGTGGGTCCGGTCGGACTGGGCGCCCTGCGCAGCGCCATGGCCATCGGCGCCTTCGTGGTCGGCCTGTGGCTCGGCCGCTATGCGCTGGGGCGCCACGCCGGACGCATCATGTTCGCCTGCGTGGCACTGTTCGGCCTGGCCACCCTCGTGTTCGGCCTGTCGCGCAGTTTTACGCTCTCGATGATCGCGCTCGTGGTGGCCGGCGGCGCGGACATGGTGAGCGTTTATATCCGCTCCACGCTGGTTCAGATCGCCACCCCGGACGCCATGCGCGGACGAGTCAGCGCCGTGAACTCGCTGTTCATCGGCACCTCCAACGAACTGGGCGAATTCGAGTCCGGTGTGACCGCCGGCTGGTTTGGCGCCGTGCCCGCAGTGGTCATCGGCGGCATCGGCACCCTCGCCGTAGTGGGCATCTGGATGTGGCGATTCCCGGCCCTGCGTCGCGTCGACCGCCTGACCGATGTGCGCAGCGGCACGTAGTCGATCAACCTTTCGCGGCCGGGACCTTGATGGTGATGTATTCGAAGGCCGTTTTGCCCAGAGGGATGAACTGGTGCGCCAACCCGGCGGGAATCAACACCCGGTCGCCGGCATGCAGCACGGTGATATGCGGATGCAAAATATGCCCGCCCCGCCTCTCGCCGTGCCCGGTGCTCCAGTCGCCCTTCACTTGCATGCCCGTGCGCATCTCGGCCGAGCCGGCGCGCACATACATGACATCGACCCATTGATGGTGAATTTCCACCGCGCCCGGCTGGGTGCGCTTGACGGCCCAGTAACGGAACATATCGGCAGGCGCAATGGCACGCGCCGTATGTCCGGGCGTTCGCGGTGCATGGAAAGCCGTCGAAATCTGGGCGTCCGACAGGACGGTGGCTTCAAGCGTCGGCGAAGCCGCCAAGGCCGGCAGCGCCAGGCACAAGACAACCAAGGCACAGACAGATTCGCTGAAAAGCACAAAAACGCGATAAAATGAGCGGTTTTTCACCCTACGCCCTGCGGATTGGTTCATGAGCACTTCACGGATTCGAAACATCGCCATTATCGCCCACGTCGACCACGGCAAGACCACGCTCGTGGATCGGCTGCTCCAGCAGTCGGGCACCTTTGACGCCCGTACCGCTCCGGTCGAGCGCATCATGGACTCCAACGACCTGGAACGTGAACGTGGCATTACGATCCTGTCCAAGAATACCGCGCTGACTTGGAACGATTACCACATCAACATCGTGGACACCCCCGGACACGCCGACTTCGGTGGCGAGGTGGAACGTGTGCTGTCGATGGTGGATTCGGTACTGCTGCTGGTCGATGCCGTGGACGGCCCCATGCCCCAGACCCGCTTCGTTACTCAGAAGGCACTCGCATACGGCCTGCGCCCGATCGTCGTGATCAACAAGATCGACCGCCCTGGCGCGCGCCCGCACTGGGTGCTGGACCAAACGTTCGAGTTGTTCGACCGCTTGGGAGCAAGCGACAAGCAACTCGATTTCCCGGTGCTCTATGCCTCGGCCCTCAAGGGCTATGCCGGCACCGATGCGGAGGCTCCCGCCGCCGATATGACACCATTGTTCGAGGCCATCATCGAACACGTCCCCGCGCCCAACGTGGACCGCGAAGGCCCGTTGCAGCTGCAAGTCAGTTCGCTCGACTACAACAGCTACGTCGGCGTTATCGGCATCGGCCGCATCACGCGTGGCACGTTGACCGAGAACTCGGCGGTCACCGTCGCAGGCCATGACGGCGCTCGACGCAACGGCCGAGTATTGCAGGTGTTCGATTTTTACGGCCTGGAACGCATCGAGGTATCTTCGGCCGATGCCGGCGACATTGTTGCCTTCACCGGTCTCTCGCCGCTGAACATTTCCGACACCGTCTGCGCTCCCACCTGCGTCGAAGCACTGCCGGCTCTGAGCGTGGACGAACCAACCGTGAGTATGAGTTTCCTGGTCAACAATTCGCCCTTTGCCGGACGCGACGGAAAATACATCACCAGTCGCCAGATCCGCGAGCGACTGCACCGTGAATTGCTGCACAACGTGGCCCTGCGCGTGGAGGACACGGAAAATCCCGACCGCTTTCAGGTCTCGGGCCGCGGCGAATTGCATCTGTCGATCCTGATCGAGAACATGCGCCGCGAAGGCTACGAACTCGGCGTGTCACGCCCGCATGTAATCGTGCGCGAAATCGACGGCGAACCACAGGAACCCTACGAACAACTGAGCGTTGATGTCGAGGAGGCGCATCAGGGCGCAGTGATGCAGATGCTCGGCGAGCGCGGTGCGGACCTTAACAACATGGTCCCCGACGGTCGCGGCCGGGTGCGCCTCGATTACATCGTGCCCGCGCGCGGCCTGATTGGTGTGCGCACATCCTTTCTGTCCGCTACGCAGGGCACAGGGCTCATGTATCACGTCTTCGATCATTACGCCTCGCTCAAGCGCGGCCAGTTCGGCCAGCGTGCAAATGGCGTGATGATTTCCAACGGCACCGGTAAGGCGCTCGGTTTTGCATTGTTCAACTTGCAGGAACGCGGGAAAATGTTCGTCTCGCCCGGCGAGGAAATCTATGAAGGCATGATCGTCGGCGAACATGTGCGTGGTAACGATCTCACCGTCAACCCACTCAAGGCCAAGCAACTTACCAATATACGCGCCGCCGGCACGGACGAAAACATCATGCTCACGCCAGCGATCAAGCTCACCCTGGAGCAGGCGCTGGAGTTCATCGACGATGACGAGCTGGTGGAAATCACGCCGCACCACCTGCGCGTGCGCAAAAAGCACCTGCTGGAAGTCCAGCGCAAACGCGCCGCCCGCGCCAGCGCTTGACGCTACGAGACCATACCGGCGACAATACGCCGTCGCTGGTGTTCTGAGCAAGCAGAACATGGGAAGCCGGTGCGTCCGCACGATACCTGAATCCGCGGACAATTCCGGCGCTGCCCCCGCAACGGTAGGCGAGTCAATCGCCCGTCATGAAGCCACTGCGTGAATCTCACGTGGGAAGTG
>JBOHZI010000012.1:0-17131 GCA_050738295.1 Gammaproteobacteria bacterium | reverse complement strand
GGGGCGAAAAGCTGGCCGATCACGGGCGCGACTTTCGTGCTGGTTCACGCCAGGCCCAAGCGTCCTGCTCGCGAGAGGGCGGTGCTCGATTTCTTCCGCTGGGGTTATACGCAGGGCCGCAGCCTCGCCACTCGCCTCGATTACATTCCAATGCCGGAGAACGTCGTAGCTCTGATCGAGGCGACTTGGCGCCGGCAGATTGTTCCGGCGGGGCGGTCAGGCAAGCCCCATGTGGCACAATAACCGCGGCAACTACCGTGGCGGAACACCTGCGCCGCCGTTCCTTTCCTACCATTGAGCCGGATGAGCGACGACCCTCCAGCCAGCTTCGCGTCCGCAGCGGATGCCACCCTTGCGAGTGCAGCCCGGCTGCGCCGCGGGCGGCGTCACGATGCCCTGTTCCGCTGGTCCACGCAGTTTTTTGCCTGGCTGGTGCTGCTCGTCCTGGGCGCCATTATCGTGGTTCTGTTCCACGGTGCCTGGCCAGCGTTTCATCGCTTCGGGGTGCATTTTTTCACCTCGGCGGCCTGGAACCCGGTCACGGGTCATTTCGGCGCCCTCTCCTCGATACTCGGCACCCTGGTGACCTCGCTGATCGCCATTGTGCTGGCGGTGCCGATCAGTTTTGGCGTTGCGCTGGTCGTGACCGAGATTGCACCGCGCTTTATGAAGCGCCCTATCAGCATCGCGGTGGAGCTGCTGGCTGGCATCCCGTCGATTATCTACGGCATCTGGGGCCTGTTCATTTTTGCCCCGTGGTTTGCCGATCACATTCAGCCAGCCCTGAGTGCGTCGCTGGGCCGTATTCCGTGGATCGGGGTGCTGTTCCGCGGCCCGCCCATCGGACTTGGCTGGCTGGTTGCGGGCCTGATTCTCGCGATCATGATTATTCCCTTCATAGCGGCCGTAATGCGCGATGTTTTCGAGGTGGTCCCCGTCACGCTCAAGGAGTCGGCCTACGCGATGGGTTCCACTCGTTGGGAAGTGCTGCGCCGCATCGTGTTGCCCTATACCCGGGCCGGGGTGGTTGGCGGCATCATGCTCGGACTGGGGCGGGCGCTCGGCGAGACCATGGCGGTGACCTTCGTCGTCGGTAATGCGCACAATCTGCACCTGTCGCTGTTCATGCCGGGCAATACCATCGCCTCGGCGATTGCCAACGAATTTACCGAGGCCGATACGCTCATTCACCGCTCCTCGCTCATTGCGCTCGGGCTGATTCTGTTCGCCATCACCTTCGTGGTGCTGGCGATCGCCAAGTGGATGCTTGCGCGCATGGAGCGTGCTGGGGGGCGTGTGGCATGAATACCCACTATCTGCGTCGTCGCGTCGTCAATGGTGCTGCACTCACGTTTTCGGTGGTGCTGACCGTCATCGCCCTGTTTTTTCTGGCCTGGATACTGGTCGTGCTCGCTGAAAAAGGGTTCCGCTACGTGAATCTTTCCCTTTTCACGCAGAGTACGCCGGGGGCCGGAATCTCCGGCGGCGGATTGGCTAATTCTCTGGTCGGCAGTCTGCTCATCACCGGCCTCGGCATCGTGGTGGGCGCGCCGGTCGGCGTGCTGGCTGCCACCTGGTTGGCCGAGTTCGGGCGTCGACGTCGGTTGACGGCGGTAGTGCGTTTCATCAACGACGTGCTGCTGTCGGCGCCGTCCATCGTCATCGGCGTGTTCGTCTATGGCATCGTGGTTGCGCCGATGGGGCACTTCTCGGGCTGGGCCGGTGCGCTGGCACTCGCGATTATTGCGCTGCCCGTGGTGGTGCGCACTACGGACAACATGCTGCAACTCGTGCCGGATCAGTTGCGCGAGGCGGCCGTTGCGCTCGGCGCACCGCGCTGGCGGGTGACGGTTTCTATCGTGTACCGTGCCTCACTTGCGGGCATTGTCACCGGCATATTGCTTGCGATTGCGCGCATCGTCGGTGAGACGGCGCCCTTGTTGTTTACCTCCCTCGGCAATCAGTTCTTCAGCACCAATCTCAATGCGCCAATCAGCGCCTTGCCCCAGGTGCTGTTCAATTTCGCCATGGGGCCCTACACTAACTGGCATCATCTGGCCTGGGCGGGTGCCCTGATCAGTACGCTGTTTGTGCTGGTGTTGATGGTAGCCGCGCGTCTGTTTTCGGGCCGCAAGCATTGAGGAAATAGGCATGTCTCGCAACCCCGAGGAGTTGACTGCGCCATTGGTCGTGACTCGCGCCGGTGAAACGCGGCGCCGTCCCGAGCCCGACGGCGCGGTGCGTCCCGGAAACAATCCGCCGGCTGGATTGCATCAGGTGGACAATCCCAAACTGGCTGTGCGCAACCTGGATTTTTATTACGGGAAGTTCCATGCGCTGCACGAGATCGACTTGCAGATGCAGGAAAACAAGATCACAGCATTGATCGGCCCCTCGGGCTGCGGTAAATCGACATTGCTGCGCTGTTTCAACCGCATCTACAATCTGTACCCGGAGCAGCGCGCCACCGGCGAGGTCCTGTTCGAAGGGCGCAACATACTCGGTCCGCGCGAGGATCTGAATCTGCTGCGTGCACGCATCGGCATGGTGTTTCAGAAAGCTACGCCGTTTCCGATGTCGATCTACGACAATATTGCCTTCGGCGTGAAACTCTACGAAAAGCTCTCCCGCAGTGAAATGGAGGAGCGCGTGGAGTGGGCGTTGCGCAAGGCCGCATTGTGGGAAGAAACCAAGGACAAGTTGCGCCAGACCGGCACCCAGCTTTCGGGCGGTCAGCAGCAGCGCTTGTGCATTGCGCGCGCGATTGCCGTCAAACCCGAAGTGGTGCTGCTCGACGAACCGTGCTCGGCACTAGACCCGATTTCGACGTTGAAGATCGAAGAGTTGATCATGGAGCTCAAGCAGGATTACACCATCGTGGTCGTCACCCACAACATGCAACAGGCGGCGCGCGTGTCCGATTACACGGCCTTCATGTATCTCGGTCGTCTGGTCGAGTTCAACGACACTGACACGATCTTTACCAACCCGGCCGTACGCGAAACGGAAGACTACATTACCGGCCGCTTCGGCTGATTTTATGCACAAGAAAAGATGTTTCGGCGATGGCGATCCACTCTACGAACGCTACCACGATACGGAATGGGGGCGCCCGGTTATCGACGAACACGGCCTCTACGAACGGCTCTGTCTGGAGGCCTTTCAGGCTGGCCTTTCCTGGCGCACGGTGCTGCACAAACGGACGGCGTTTCGTTCCGCTTTCGCCGGCTTCGATCCTGAGCGGGTCGCACGTTATACGCGCCGCGATGTAACGCGGTTGATGGGCGACGAAGGCATCATCCGCAACCGGGCCAAGATCGAAGCCGCCATTGCCAATGCGCGGGCTGTGCTCGATCTGCGCGACAGTGAGACGCCGTTGGTGGCTCTGGTATGGTCGTTCGCGCCCGCGCGCTCACCCGTACCCCGTAGCTACGCCGATATGCCGGCTACGACGTCGGTCTCCGAAGCCCTGGCGAAAACCTTGCGCGCACATGGATTCCGTTTCGTTGGGCCCACCACGGCCTACGCCACGATGCAGGCGGCTGGGTTGGTGAATGATCACATGGCGGGCTGCCCGGTACGTGCCGCGGTCGAACGCGAACGCGCCGCAGCCATCAAAAAACTCGCCTTGCCCAACAAAAACTCAAAGTAGGAGCGAGCTCGCCCCCACGGACAAGAAAGGTCGGCTACTTGTAGCCAGCGCGCAGATAGAGCGGCCAGATCACCTCGCGGTGTGGTGCATCGTCCCACAGCCGAGTGAATTCGGATGCGATCGTGTCCACCGGATCGTGCTGTTTCGCGCGTTGGTAACGCTGTACCGCCGACCACGTACGCAGGTACGCCAGAACATGGGCTAACGTCCAGGTTTGAACCATGACAAATTCTGGCGGTGTGATTTCAGCAAACGGAAAATAGAGTGTTGCGTAATGCTCGTCGATCAGTTTGCGCTCCGGTGGCCAGTATGGCCCGATGAGGTGGTCGTAAAATCCGTCGATAACGGCATCCATCTCTGGATCGATGGTAAATAGCCCGTAGCTCCAGACAGCTATCAGACCTTCTTGGCGAAGCGCTTGTGTCGCAGCGTCATAAAAGTGTGGGCGATCAAACCAGTGCACGGCCTGGGCGACGGTAACCAAGTCGATGCTGGACGGTTCGAGACCGGGTGCTGCGGCAGGTGCAACACGGTATTCGACACGCGGGTGCGGAGCCGCATTGGCAATCTGTTCGGCACTGGCATCGGTGGCGATGATTCGCTCGAAGTGCTCCGCGAGTGCTTGCGCCGCCTGGCCGTTGCCCGTAGCGCAATCCCACGCACAGCCACGGGCCGGGGCCATCGCGGCAAGCCAGGTAAACAATTCGGTGGGGTAGTCGGGCCGTGCCGCAGCATAGGCCGCTGCGTGCCCGGAAAAGTGATTCTTGAAAGAAGCCGTCATGGCGCCGAGCCGAGCAGCTTATTGCGGCGCGGATTTTTTCAAAGAGCTGATTTGCCCCTGTTTGATCTTCCACTGGCGATGGTTCCCGGCCGTGGTGACATACACCGGCAAGCCGTAACGCAGGTTGGCATACACTTGCGTCGCAGTCGGCGTCGGGCTTTTGTTTTCAGTTACGGCAACGCCCACAGCCTTGGGGTTACGGTGCATTTCGAGGCAGGATCGGGTATAGCTGTGGGTATCGAGAATGCGCGTACCCGCTGCGTCGATCTTGATCAAATAGTAGCCGCCGAGCATCATCTTGTTGGCCGGGGCAAGCGGCAGCAGGAAGACGAAGATCTGCCTTTTCCCCGCAGCATCAACCGGAATTACTACCGGCTGATAATTGTCGCTGCAAGGCTTGATTTTGGCCGTGAACGCGAGCGCACGGGCTCGCCAGAGCGCGGTTTCTTTGCTAGTCAGCGCGCGCGGCGGATTGAGCGTGTCGAGATGCGGTGTGGAGTTGCCTGCGCTCTTCGCAACGGCCACGATGCGTAGGGTCTTGCCGCGCTCGTTAATGAACAATACTTGGAGCGCGCCGTTTTTGCGTGTGACCAACCACCCGGAAACCGCTGAACGCCGTGCCTTCGGTTGTGACATGTAGACATTGCTGGCGCGCACGGCAAGGTGCTGGCGCTGCTGTATTACGGTGCCCAGCGCCTGTGCAATCAGAATGTTGCCCACGTAGGCGGGTTGGAAGGCCCGGTCGATGCGGTTACGCTCCCTGGCGGGGATCAGAGCATTGATCGATTGCCCGCCGATAAGCAGTTTGGCTTGCGTCGTAGCGGATGGCTTGCTGGCGCAACCGGCAACGAGACACACCGCTGCAACGAGGAGGAATCCGCCGAGGGTCGAGTAACGTTTCATGTAGACATCCGCAAATATTACCAACAAAGTTAATGGTCTGACGTGTTTGTGTCAAAGTGTCCGTGAGCCAGACAGGCTACTGACCGCCCGCTTCGCCGAGCTCGAAGCGCAGCGTAACGGTTTCTTCGAGCGCCGTATCAATCAGTGTGCCGTAATTTTCAATGCGTTCGACCTCGATCTCCTCCAGACGTTCCGCCCGTGCGCGCGTTTTGGGGCCGCGTGCGATCAGGGCGCAGCAATCCTTGTAGGGCTCGATCGAAGTCTCGTAGGTGCCGATGCGCCGCGCCCAGGCGATAATTTCCTGCTTGTTGAAACCGATCAGCGGGCGAAACACGGGCAGCGTGACGGCGGCATCCAGCGCGGTGATGTTCTCCAGCGTCTGCGAGGCGACCTGGCTCAGGCTGTCGCCGGTCACCAGCGCGGTGATGTGGCGTTCGCGCGCGATCCGTTCGGCCACACGCAGCATGAAGCGGCGAAACAGCACCAGTTCATAGCCGGTGCGTGCGCCGCTCAGAGCCAAGTCGAACGGCACATAGGGCACGACCGACAGTTGCAGCGAACGCGAATAGCAGGACAGGCGCCGGGACAGACGGCCGATGGGGCTATCGAGCGCCTGATCTCGGTCCAGGTAATTGGCGCTGAAGTGCAGGCAATGCACCCGGCACCCGCGCCGCGCCATCAGGAAGGCCGCGATGGGGGAGTCGATGCCACCCGAGAGCAGCGTGAGTACCCGGCCGCTGGAGCCGACGGGCAGGCCGCCCAGGCCGGACCGACGTTCCGCCGAGAGCAGCACGCCCTCGGCCTGGAAATCGAGCCGAAAGCAGCAATCGGGTGCGCTCAGATTGACACCGTCCCACGGTGTCCGTTCGAGGATGACGGTACCAAGCGCGCGTTCGAGCGTCTGCGTGGAGATGCGATGCGGCGCGTCGCCATGGTGTGCAACGCGTACCGCGAAACGGCCGCCCGGGCGGTGCGTCTCGTGGGCCAGAGCAATCAGCGCGTCCATCACCGGTCCCACTTGCAGGCGCGCCTCGTCCGTCCCCGCTATCTCGTGTGCGAAAAGCTGGGCCGGGAAATAAGTGGCTATGCCGGGGACTTCGGCCAGCGCATTGAGCGCGGCAGGTATCTGCTCGGTGTTGCCGGTCGGTTCGATCGCCATGCGTCCGCCACGGCGCACGACGGGCCAGTCCAGTCCCAGATGCTCCACGCGGGCACGCACCTCCCGCCCCAACCGGGCTTCGAATTCGGCGCGGTTACGTCCCTTGAGCGCCAGTTCGGCGTAGTGGATGGCGATGCGGTTGGGCTGGAAGGACATAAGGTTGAATGGGATGCAGGCGTCAAATTATGAGGCATGCGTCAAATTTTGGGACTAGGAATTGGGCCGGCGCGCAATAAAGTTGTATACGTGCACGGGACCTGAATGACCGCTTTGGGGCGTTCGGTGCTAAGGCCTGAGTCGGCCAACTCCGGCCGTTCATCTGCCAGCCCGAAACCCGCCATTCGTAGCGCCATCGGCCAAAATTCGATGGTAAAGGGCCCCCACAACCGGACATTCGGCGACTAGCATCCGCCGTCAACTAATCCAACTCCAGCGTAGAGTGGCTTTCAGTCAATGCTTTCGAGATTTAGTCACGTTTGTCGGCGTCGCGCCGGTGGCGCGGGTTCATCCAGAAGTAGAGGGTGGGCATGACGATGAGAACGAGGCCGAGCTGGACGGCGAGGCCGAATACAATGGCGCGCGCAAGCGGAGCGAGCATTCCTGCTCCGCGGCCGATGTCGAGCGCGAGCGGCAGAAGTGCCAGCATGAAGGCCAGCGTGGTGAGCGCAATCGGTCGGGCGCGGTTGATGCCGGCCTGCACGATGGCTTCGGGGAACGACATCGAGCCTTCAAGTTCGTAGAACTCGGAGAAGTAGAAAATCGCGACTTCGGTGACGATACCGATAATCATGGTTAGGCCCATCATCGCCGTGATATTGAGTTCGGTGCCGGTAATCCAGAGCCCGAAAAAGACCGCAAAGATGGCAAGCAGCGGTTGCAGAATAATCGCAAAGACCACACGGAAACGCTCGTAGAGAAAGAGCAACAACACGAAAACGAGCGCGAGTGCGGTACCAAACACGACGATCAGTCCGTGGAAGGCAATCTGCTGCTGCTGGTAGAGTCCACCGAGCTGATAAGTGACGCCCTTGGGAATGACGCCGGGTTTGTTGAGCACTGCTTTGACGGCAGCAATCGTGTGGCCCAAATCGCGGCCGCTGATACGGCCCGACACCGCGACCATGCGTTTGAGGTCTTCACGGGTAATTTCGGGTTGGCCGGTGATTTGCTTTACCTTCGCCACCTGACCGAGCGGAAATACCTTGCCGTCGGGTGCCCGTATCAGCAATCCCGACACCTGTTGCGTGGTGGCCCTTAACTTGTGCGGCACCCACACGCGGATGCCGACGAACTGGATGCCCTTCTGCACCTGGGTGGCGACGGTGCCCTGAAGATAATCCTGGACTTGCGCGCTTATAGCGGCTGGCGTCATGCCCTTGAGTGCGGCGCGTGTGCGGTTGATTTGTACGTCTAACGCATCGCCTGCGACGACGATGCCGTCGCGCACTTCCACAACACCCTTGACTTTGGACACCCGTTTTGCAATCTTCGGCGCAAGACTCATAAGCTGCCGATCGTTGTCCCCAAAGAGTTTGATCACCACGGGCTGCGGCTGGGAAGTGAGATCGCCGATGATGTCTTCCATTAATTGACCGGTGTCGATATCGAGCGCGGGCACTTGGTTCTGAATTTGCACCCGGATACGCTTTATGACTTTTTGTATTGGTGGACGTGGGAAGGGTTTGAGTTTGATGAAAAAATCACCCGTGTTAGCCTCGGTAATGCCACCGCCAAGCTGGGTACCGGTACGCAACGACCAGGTCGCGACCGCCTTGTCACTGTCGATGACTTTCGCCGCTTGAGCCAACAAACGATTGGTTTCTTTGAGCGATGTACCCGGCGGCGCCAGATAGTCGAGTACGAAGCCGCCTTCGTCCAGCGGCGGCAGAAACCCCGACCCGACTTGCCGGTAACCAATGAACCCGACAACGAGCAAAGGGATGAGCCCCACAAGCAGCCACCAGGGACGACGCAGCGTTGCGCTCATCGCGCGTCGGTAGCCGGGCTTGAAACGTTTCGCTATAAAGCCGTCCCGGTCCATACCCGCATCCTTTTCCCGGAGCATCCAACTCGAAAGCACCGGCACAATGAGCCAGGCGATAAAGAACGAGATGACCAGGCCGCTCGCCATGGTGAGCGACAGCGCCGAGAAAAATGCGCCGGTAACACCGCTTAAAAAAGCCAGTGGCGCAAAGATGATGATGGTGGAAAGCGAGGAACCCATGAGCGGTTTGGTGAATTCGCGTGTCGCAGTAAACAGCGTTGTCGGAGTATGGTTCCCTGTTTCGCGCATACGCCGTACCAGATGCTCGACAATCACCACTACGTCGTCGATAAAAAGCCCGATTGCGGCCGCCATGCCGCCGAGCGTCATGATATTGAATCCCTGACCGAATACCTTCAGCAGCAATATCGTGATGGCGAGCACAACCGGCACGGCAACGGCAGCCACCAGTGCCACCTTCCAGCTGCGCAGAAAAATCAGCAGCACCAACGCGGCGATAATGACACCGATAATCATCGCATCGCGTACGCTGCCCACCGAAGCCGAAACGAGTTCGCTCTGGTCGTACCATTGGTGGAGCGTGACGCCTTTCGGTAAATGGCTGTGATAAGCGGCAAGCTTGGCCTTGACCGCGTGGTCAATCGCGACCGTGTCGCCACCAGGTTCCTGATAGATGTTCATCAGCACCGCTGGATGTCCGTCCGCACGTACGCTCACGAAACGTGGCATGACCGAAGTCGTGACGGTCGCGATATCGTGCAGGCGCACGATGCCATCGGCTCCGTGCTTGATGACAGCATCGCCGATTTTCTGTGGGGTTTTCAGGCGGCTGTCGGCCACCGTGAGATAAAGCTGATAGTGATCCTGGATGCGACCGATGGAAGTAAAGACATTCTGCGCGGCCAACGCGTCGGAGATATCCTTGAAGCTCAGGCCCAACGCTTGCAGGCGCGCTGGATTGACATTCACGTGGTACTCGGCAATCTGCCCACCCTGAACCTCGACATGTGCCACGCCGGGAACACTCGACAATAACGGCCGGAGCTGGAACTCCACAAAGTTGCGCAGTGCTACGGGCGATTCGCTTTTCGAGGTCAGACTGTAGCCGGTCACCGGATACAGCGTGGGTTCCATGCGCTGAACATTGAAGGTAGTACCGGCCGGCACCCCGGGCAACGTTTTATTCACCGCGCCTTCGATTTCGAGCTGTTTGCGCACCATGTCGGTACCCCACTTGAAATCGGCTACGATCTCGGTGGAGCCGCGGCTGGTCGTGGAGCGGATAGAGGTAACACCGGGCACACTGCGCACGGCGAGTTCCATTGGCCGCGTCACCTGAAGCTCCATGCGCGACGCCGGTCGGTCCCCCGCATCGAGACTTACACGTATACGCGGAAACTGTACATGCGGAAAGAGAGAAACCGGCAGACCGAGCGCACTGTAGATGCCGCCCGCGGCCAAGATGACCGCCAAAAAAACCAGCGAGCGGCGATGGCGCCCAACCCACTCAACGAACGAGAACTTCACGAACCGGAATCCTTCGCTTTTGTTATCCGAACGGGAGCGCCGTCACTAAGTTCGAAATTGCCCTGGATGACCACCACCTCACCGGCTTTAATGCCGTCGAGTCCGACCAGCCCACGGGCACGGATTACAGGTTTGACGCTCACGCGATGCGCCTTGCCCTGGCGCACGACGAATACATAAAATCCGTTGGCATTGGCATTCTTGAGCACGGCCGAACGCGGCACGGCGGGCAAATTGACGCTGTGCAAGGTGATCGTCCCGGCTACCCACTCACCGGCAAAAGGTCCCGCCCTGGTGGCGGGCACCGACAACTCGGCATCGATGAGGCCCGTCGTCGGATCCGCCTGGGCATCCACCTTCGCAACCTGGCTTGTGAGTGCCTTGCCCGGACCGAAGACCGGCGCCAAGCGCACCGTGGCCCCTGGTTTGACGCCGGCAGCTTGACCAGGCGTGAGTCCGAGGCGCACCCACAGCGCCCCGGCAGGAGCCAGCGATGCAATACGCGCGCCCGCATTGACCCATTCGCCGGGCGAAACGGCCAGTTGCGTGACCACGCCTGCCGCCGCGGCCTTCATGACCTGGGCATGCGTGCCGACGCCCTCAGCCTTGAGTGCCGCGAGCCTTGACTTGGCGTTGGCGGCAGCACTCTGCGCCGTCGACAGATCGGCATTAGTCGCGAGTCCATTCTTAAGCAGCGTCTGCGTCTGTTTGAGCTTTGCCTGCGCTGAAGACAAATCCGATTTGGCGCTTTCGTAGGCCGCGAGCGTCTGCGGCGTAGGTTCAATTCGCACGAGGCTCTGACCCCGCGACACCCGGGTGCCTTGCGTGACGAGCACGGCGGTAATGCGCCCCACCTTCGATGCGCTCAGCTGTTGGATGGCACCGGGATTGGGCACGATCCGTCCGTAGGAGGTAATGGTCTCGGCAAGTTTCTGCATGTGCACCGTCTGCACCGTCACGGCGGTCGAGGGATCGGCCATTGCAGCAGTGGCAGCGAGAACGAGCGGAGCCATAAGAAGGCCAAGGCGTCGGGTCATGTCGGAGTTCCTGTGGACGAAGGCGGCAGGGCCAGCAGAGTTCTTAATGTGAGTGCGAACTGCGCGGCATTGGCGCGGAGCCGATCAGCGTCCATGCGGGCGTCGAGCCACGCCGAGAGCGCGGCAAAGGACTGGAATCGGGTGACTTCTCCGTGCGCCAATGCGCGCTGATTGGCGTGCGCTGCTGCCGCCAACGCCGGAAGCTGGGCGGTAACGGCAACAAGTTCATGGCGCGTCAAAAGCAATCGCGCGTAGGCCGCACGAACACCGTTGGCTGCCCCGTCGAGGTGCGCTTGATAGGCAGCATTGAGCGCCTTGCGTGTGGCCCGGTCAATCGCGATCTTGCCGCGGTTGCCGTTGAAGATAGGTATGCGCAGCGTGATGCCGAAACCGACACTGTTAACACCGGTGTTGTCGCGCGAACGGGTAAAGCCGATGTCGAGTATGGGAAACTGCGCCAGAATGTCCGCACGCAGATTGGCATTGGCACTGCGGTAACCAGCCTGTAGTGCCAAAAGATCGAGTCGCCGTTTGGGCAGTTGTTCGAGCGCGGCCTCGACCGTCGCAGGTGCTGGCGCGCTCATCGGCTGCGGCGCTTCGAGCCGCCACTTGCGGTCTGCCCGAATGCGCAGCAGTGTCGCAAGTGCGGTCTGCTGCTGGATTGCGCGATCAGAAGCAGTCTGGAGACGCGAACGCACGCTGGCGGCCTGCTGCAAAGCCTGCTGATAAAGTACGGCGGCGAGCGCACCGGCCGCGTGGGCCTTGCCCGCCGCCGCGAGCACGGCCTGTGCTGCATTCGCCTCCGCCTGCAGGGCCGCGACCTCGCGCTGATCCGCCCAGACATCGAGGTAGGTCACCTGTGCCTTGAGCGTCACCTGCTCGGCCTGCCAACGCCAGGACAGCAGCGTCTCGGCGTAGTGCGCGGAAGCAGCCGAGTGCCTGTCGCCATGCGTAATCAAACCGATCAGGCTTTCGGTCAGGTTTGCGCTCCAGGCGTTGTGATGATCCGTAGACGCGCCGCCGCTATAGGGATGTTGGAGCGAGAGCGCAAGCGTGGGATCCGGCAGCAGACCCGCATCGTAGGCTTGCGCCTGCGCCACTTCGGCCTTGACCCGCGCGGCGGCAAGATTGGGATCGCGCGCAAGCGCGAGATGTCCGACGCGTTCGAGATCGAGCGCAACTGGCCCGGTCTCGGCGGCCGGCCCAGCAGTTGTCTCGGCCACCGGCGATGCACCCAAATCTGGCTGCTTAGCAAGCGGCAGACGATGATAGGTCGCACACCCTGCGATGAGCGCAAACGCCGCCACGACCGCTAACGAAGAAAGATGCTTCACTCGATACAAGGTTTCAGATACCGCCATGAGGGGCGATCACGAGAAGCTGTCCGTGCTTGGGATCGCACACGAAAGCCTTGCCGTCATCGGCAACTGTTACGCAATGAGCGCCTCTGGCCGTTCGATAAACAGCCGTGCGCTGCAGATGACCCTCCGGTGACACACGCACGACGGTAAGGGTCGCGCTCCCGGCTCCGGGCACGAACAAACGATGGTGGGCCGGATCGTAGGCAATCAGATCCACGCCATGCCCCGTCTCGATCTTGCTAACACGTTTGCCGTTATGTGCCGTATCCAGAAGGGCGACGGCGCCTTCCCTGCAGGCGACGAACAAAAAGTGTCCGTCGCGAGCGAGGCCGCGCGATTGTTGGCAACTATTCGGCCAGCGGGCGACGATAGTGCGCTTCGACAGGCTGATAGCCACTGTCGAACCTGACCGCTCATCGGTGTAGGCCCGGTTTGCGGCGCTATCGAAGACCAGGGCCTCGGGCCCATCGGGCACGGCGATGAAAGCCTTGTGACGAAACATCGGCGGCGTTTTCTTGACTTGTTCAAAGACTTCTATCCGATGTTTTCCGGGCTCTGTCACCCACAATTCGTGGCGAGAAACCAAGTATCGGACAAAGTCGTAGTCAGCAGCCAGCTTCACGTGCCCCACGACGCTCTTGCTGTGGGGATCGACGATGGAGACACTAAGGTTGCCGTGGTCTCCGGCAAACAGATAACCGTCACCGTAGGCAACCGAAGTCGAACCCGGATCGTCGCCGTTCGGCGCCGCATGCTTCGCGGCCACGTCGGAAATTACCGTCACGGCGTAGGTTTGCGGATTGATCAAATCCAGATCGCCGGTTTGCCCGGCCGGCACCACAACGCGCTGCAATTGCGGGAAATAACGCAGGTCGTCAAAACCGATGCCCTGCTTGCCGCCCGGCAAGGCAATCTTTGCCGTAGCCGGTTTAATGCTTCTAGAACTAGTTGGCTTGACGGCTTCGATTTCTATAGAATCTTCCAGAACGGCGCCGGTATTCGCATCGACACCCACTTCATGGACAACCTTACCGTTATTGACATTGAAAGAATAGCGCAGACCACTGCCGCCCTTTTCCTTTTCCAGCTCTTCGCTGATAATTTTCCCAGGGAATGCCTTGAGCGCAATCTTCTTCGCTTGTGCCATGCTGATTTTGGCTTGCATGGCCTGTTCTGCCGAATGGTTCGGAGACGCTAGTGATTGAGCGGAAATGGTCATCATGGCAAGCGCCCCGATCAGAACCAAGCCTGTAGTACGCATCTTTACTCTCTCCAGTGTGGACAACACAGCACTGTAGCAGTCCGTCTGGCATTATCGGCCTGTCAAAGAATTACAAAATTGTTATGTCGTGGAGCAGATAATCGGGTGAAAATGCTCATAATTAACCTGCACAACAATTGCACAGCTGACGGCAAGACTGGATATGGCAACACAAGAGACGATACTGTACCTCGGTCGAAACGGCTGAAACGGCGATGCGACTACTAATTGTCGAAGACGACAGAGAACTGGCAACAGAACTTGCGGCTCAGCTCGAACGCGGCGGCCACGAAGTCGCGGCCACAGCAGCGAGCCTGTCCACTGCACGTACAGCCTGCACGCGGGCCTGTCCCGACATCCTGATTCTCGACCGGATGCTTCCGGATGGCGACGGCCTGGAGTTTATTCCCTGGTTCCGTACGCACTGCCCGGATGCCCATGTGCTCGTCCTGTCCGCACTGGCCGAACTGGAAGCCCGGGTCGGCGGCCTGAACGCGGGCGCTGACGACTATCTGGGCAAACCGTATGCGGAAGCTGAACTACTGGCCAGGATTGCCGCGCTGGCCAGGCGGCGGGAACCCTTCGGCACCGAGCTGCATTGCGGTCCGCTACTGCTCGACCGGCTTTCCCGTACCGCATGCCTCGGCGAAAACGCGTTACGACTCAATCCGCGCGAATACAGCCTGCTGGAATATTTTATGCTGCATGCTGGAGAAACGCTGACCCGAACCATGATCCTGCGCAACGTCTGGGGTTACGATTTCGATCCCGGCACCAATGTGATCGGCGTCCACGTAAGCCGCCTGCGCGCCAAACTAGACGAATACGGCGGTGCCGATATGTTAGTCACCGAACGCGGCGTCGGATACCGGCTTATTGCGGGCAGCGAGAGATGAGGCCACTTTTGCGTTCCGTATTCGCCACCACGGCGTTTCGCACGGCCGCGCTTTCGGCTGTGGTCTATGCCATGCTCACCGGCTTGTTGATCGCCGCCGTTTATCCGCTGGTCGCGGAACAGATAAACGCCGAAATGTCTTCCGGCATTGCAGCCGAATCCAGCGCGCTCGCCTCACTTTACGGCGCGCGCGGAGTTGGTGTATTAACCCGTG
This sequence comes from Gammaproteobacteria bacterium, assembly GCA_050738295.1. Lineage (GTDB taxonomy): Bacteria > Pseudomonadota > Gammaproteobacteria > JAKDMP01 > JAKDMP01 > JBAUSV01. The sequence goes on along the minus strand of JBOHZI010000012.1, from coordinate 2,336 downwards.
TTGTCCACACGCGGAGCAACGCCGTACTACCGACCAACGACGATTTCGATGCCGACGATCCCGGCCGGCGCTACTATGCCCTGACGGATAACGACAACCACATGCTGGCCGGCGACTTGCAACGCTGGCCCGGCGATGCCCCTGCACGTGGATGGACACGATTCCGCTTTCGTCACCATACAGTGCGCGCCTTGATTACCCCGCTTCCGGGGGGCGAGAAGCTACTGGTGGGACAGTCGCTCGCCATACCCGATGCCCTCGGTCGAAACGCCCTGCTGTTGATCGTTTCGGGCTTCGTGGTTGCCCTGCTCGCTGGCCTGGGCGGCGGCGTTTTTATCGGTGCGCGCGTGATGCGACGGATACGCGAATCCGCCGATACGGCGGCACTTATCGCGGGAGGCCACCTCGAAGAACGCCTCGCAACGGGCGGATCGGGCGAACACGAGGTGCTCGCTCGATCCTTTAACGCCATGCTCGAAAGAATAGAAACCACAGTGCTGAGCCTGCGTAATTTATCCGCCCGCACGGCTCATGAAATTCGCCATCCCCTCACAAGAATGGAACAGATACTTTCGCAAGCGGAAAATTCCGATTCGCTCGAAACGGTCCAAGTCTCAATACACGTAGCCAGGGATCAAATTAGTGAACTCGCGCGACGCACTGAAGCCGTATTGCGCCTGGCGCGACTGGAAAGCGACCACGAGCGACGCAAATTCTTTAGCGAATTCGACCTCGCAAAACTCGTCACGGACGTTGTCGAATTGTATGCCCCCACGGCCGAAGAGCAGAATCATTCCATGCCTGTATCGACTGCGGGGACTTCGACTTTCTTCGGTGACAAGCAGTTGCTGGCCCAAGCCTTGGCAAATCTGTTGGATAATGCAATCCGATACGCTCGGACGCGTGCGACGATAGAAATCACTATGCAGTGCGCAGATCGACAGATCACCATTAACGTAAAAAATGGAATCGATTCTGCACTAGGCGAAAGTTTCAATACGCTTTCGAGCAAATCCGGAAACAACATGGGGATTCCGATTGTCCGTGCGATTGCACAACTACACCACGGGCAACTCGTTACAGATGATCTATCGGGATATTTTGTTGCCCGTCTGGTTTTGCCAGTCTCACGCCAAACTTTTTAATGAATGTCTGAATCTACTGTTTACGAGGATTGAACGGCTGCTTTCGGTGAGGTTTGTCGTCCGTTTTGGGTCGTAGTTTGCCTGTCATATGGATGGCAAAGCAGACATTATTTTGAGACTCCTACATCTGGGTTTTGCAACGGAAAATCGACCTTGCCGCGATGTATGGCGGCTAAGCCGGGTATGATGGGTTGGGCTGTGGGGGATGCTTTATGCGGCGGTTCGATTGGCGGTTGGGATTGAGCCGGCAGGCATGGGCCTGGGCGAGCTATGACTGGGCCAACTCGGTATTTGCTACCACGGTGATGGCGGGGTTCTTCCCGGTGTTTCTGGATAAATACTGGCGTGGCGACCTGAGTCACGGGCAGGCCTTTGCGTTGCTCGCTTGGGTAAACGGAGCGGTGGCGCTGGTGATTGCACTTGGTGCCCCGCTGCTCGGCGCAATGGCCGATCACGGCGGTCACCGCAAGCGGTTTCTCGCCGCGTTTCTGTTGCCGGGCGTGGTGGCCGCGGCGTTGCTTGCCGCGCTCGGTCCGGGCGCGCTGGTCTGGGCGCTGGTGCTGTTCGGCGTGGGCAGCCTCGGCTTTATCGGCGGCAATGTGTTCTACGATGCGCTGCTGCCGCATGTAGCGTCGCCGTCGCAACTGGATCGGACCTCCGCTCTCGGTTATGCGCTGGGTTATCTCGGCGGCGGCCTGCTGCTTCTGATCAATGTGGCGATGGTGGAGAGGCCGCACTGGTTCGGCCTAGCCGATGCGAGTGCGGCAATACGCGTTTCGTTCCTCACCGTCGCCGTCTGGTGGGGGCTGTTTTCGCTGTTCCTGTTCTTCGGTGTGCACGAACCGGCGAAAGGCCCCAGTATGCAGCGTGCACTCGCCGCCGGATTCGCACAGTTTCGCGCGATCGTTCTGCGTCTGCGCACGTTGCCGATCCTGCTTGGTTTTCTCGTTGTGTACTGGTTCTATATCGACGGCGTGAACAGCGTCTTCAAGCTGGCCGTGGGTTTTGGTCTGGCGGTGGGCTTACCGTCGAGTTCGCTGCTTGTCGCGTTGTTGCTCACGCAGTTCGTCGCCTTCCCGGCAGCGCTCTTCTTTGGTTGGTTGGGCGAACGCATCGGACCGCGCGCCGGCATCACAATCGGGCTCATCGTCTATATCGCCGTGGTGGCTTATGCTGCCTTCATCACCCGAC
>JBOHZI010000011.1:0-18151 GCA_050738295.1 Gammaproteobacteria bacterium | reverse complement strand
CTTATGTGCACAAGCGTGCACTGGCCTATGCCGCCGCGGCGCGTGAGGGGTTGGCGCCGTTTCCCGCCTCGCCGCATCGCGATGCGCTGCTGGCACTGGCCGATTTCGCCATCGAGCGCGCCAGCTAGGTTTCAGGGACTGGGAACGGATCGCGATTCGTCTTTTGCGTTCAGTAGCTCTGGGGTGTGGTGCTGTAGGGTTTCCTGCGCAGGTGAACGTCCTTGGCGATGCGGATGATCGGGCGGATCAGGAGCTGGATGCTGCCGAGCAGGAATAGCCAAACGGCGGGCGTCTGCAGAGAGGCGTAGAAGAAGAAAATGCTGCCCACCACGAACCACATCCCGGTCATGAGGTCGTTGAGCATGCTGGCGACTTCATAGCGGCGATTGACCACCAGTTGTTCGGGGCCGAAGTTCCAGGTCAGCGGGTGGGATTGCGTTGCAGATGTTTGTGAGTCGGTCATATAGGCCTCCTGTACGGGCGTGAGCGGGTTGCTGGATTGGTCAGCGTCCGAGTAGTTGGCGGGCGGTGGCGAGGATATCTTCTTCCTGCACGAGCACGCGGTTGGCGGCATCTCCGAGCGGGATGAAAGTGTCGGCGCCGGCCACGCGTGCCTTGGGTGTGGTACTCAGGCCGCCTTCGTCGAGTGCCGTGAAAATTTCTTCGCTGATGCCGCCGGTCTTGCGACCCTCGTCCACGATCAAGATATGCGAACAGGCCTTGGCGTGCTTGACGAGTGCGTCGCGGTTGAGGGGCTTGAGCCAGCGCAGATCGAGGATGCGCACTTTCTTGCCCGTATCCTTTTCAAGCTGACGGGCGCAGCGCAGCGCCATCGGTACGCCGTTGCCGAAGGTGACGATCAGCAGGTCCTTCGCCCGTGGTGAGTACGCACGCGGCTCACCCAGCGCGATGGCAGTGCCGGGCGCGGGGTACTCGAACAGCCACTGGTTGTCCTGCGGTTCGTACAAATCCTTGGTCATGTAGAGCGCGATGGGTTCCAGCCAGACGACCACGCGCCCGTCGACGCGGGCCAACGCCGTCGCCGTGCGCAACATTTCCACGGCGTCGTCGCCGCGCGATGGGCAGGCGATGACAATGCCGGGAATGTCGCGCAGGGCGGTGAAGGAGTTGTCGTTGTGAAAGTGGCCACCGAAACCTTTCTGATAGGCCAGTGCGGCGATGCGGATCAGCGTGCCGTTGGCGTACTGATTGTTGGAGAAGAATTGCAGTGAAGCGGCCTCGCCTCGAACCTGGTCGAGCGCGTTGTGCAGGTAGGCGAGGTACTGGATTTCGGGTATGGGTAGCAGACCGAGCAGGGCCTGGCCCTGGGCGAGCCCCAGGATCGTGGTCTCGTCGAGCAGCGTGTTGTACACGCGCCGCCCGCCGAAGGTTTTGTGCAGGCCGCTGGTCACGGTGTACACGCCACCCTTTTGCGCCACATCTTCGCCGAACAGCGTGGCTTCGGGGTACTTCGCCAGCAGTTCGGTCAGGGCGCGGTTGAGCTGGATCGACAGGTGTCGTGCGTGGCCGTTTTCGGGCAGCTGCTTTTCGCCGCCGTAGGCTTTTACACGCGCCGCCTCGAAATCGTGACTTGCGGCTTCGGCGGCGACCGCCTTGGTGTCGCAAGGCGCGAGAGGCCGCATGATGTCGGCGGCTGTTCCGATGCGCGGACGCTTTGCAGCTTTGCGCGACGCCTTCCGTACGCGTTCGCCGCAGGCAGCGTATTTTTTCCCCAATTCATCCGGTGTGGCGAGCCCGAGTTCAAGCACCGATTCGGCGGAAAAGATGAGCGGGTCCTGCGCCTCGGTGGCTTTCAGACGTTCGGCGCCGAGATATTCCATGTCGATGTCGGTACCGGCGTGGCCGAGCAGGCGCACGGTGCGCAGGTGCAAAAACACGGGGGCGCGATGTTCGCGGCAGTACTCCACGCCGCGCTTGACAGCGCCGTAGCCGTGGGCGAGATCGAGTCCGTCGGCCTGCACGTAATGCAAGCCGGCACGCTGTGAGAAATTCTCCTTGATCCAGCCGGACGGCGTATCCACGCTGATGCCGAGACCGTTGTCCTCGCACACGAACAGAATGGGGCAGGGCAGTTTCTGGAATGCTGTCCAGGCGGCGGCATTGATCGCGGTCTGCGCTGTGGCGTGATTGGCCGAGGCATCACCGAAGCTGCACACCGTGATGCTGTCGTCCGGGATCGGCAGGCAGCCGGCGCGCCGCGCCTGATCAATGGCGCAGGCCGCGCCCATGGCTTTCGGCAAGTGGCTCGCAATGGTGGAGGTCTGTGGCGGTACCCACAGCGGCTTACTGCCGAATACCTTGTGGCGGCCGCCGGAGGCGGGGTCTTCCACGCTGGCCGCGAGCGACAGTGCGATGTCGTACACCGGATCGATCTCCGGCACTTGGCGCGCGCGTTCGATGAAGAAGGCGCCGCTGCGGTAATGCAGGAAGGCGGGATCGGTGTAGCGCGTCAGGCGGCCGACCAGCGCGTTGCCCTCGTGGCCGGAAGATCCGATGGTGTAAAAACCCTCGTTGCGCGCCCGCATCGCGCGGGCTTCGATATCCAGCTGGCGCGAGAGCATCTGCGATTCGAACAACTCCAGAAACTGGTGGCCGTCGAGATCGGTGCCGGGAATGCGTGCCGCGAGATCGGCGCGCGGCGCATCGTATTCCCAGTCATGAAGGAATTCGACGAAGTTGTTATCGACGATCTCGACGCGATTAATCGAGCGCGTCGCCTTGCGCGCCAGCCCCGCTTTCGTGTCTGATTTATCCATTCTTGTTTCGGCGTCTCACGCCTTTCCTTTCACACTCTTCAAAACGCGCTGACACCCGTTATTTCGCGTCCGATGGCCAGTTGATGCACGCTCTCGGCGCCTTCGTAGGTGATCACCGACTCGAGATTGAGCGCGTGGCGGATCGGGCAGTACTCGACCGTGATGCCGGCGCCGCCAAGCATGTCGCGTGCGTCGCGTGCCACGTCAATCGCCATGCGGGTGTTATTCCACTTGGCGAGCGAGACCTGACTGGCGTGCAACTTGTCCTGATCCTTGAGTTGTCCGAGCCGCCAGGAGAGCAACTGCGCGCTGGTGATGCCGCGTGCCATCTGCGCGAGCCGCGCCTGGGTGAGCTGCATGTGATCGAGTGTGCGCCCGAAGAGCGTGCGGTCCTTCACGTATTCGCGCGCCTCGTTGTAGCAGGCGAGTGCCGCACCGATCACGCCCCAGGTGATGCCGTAGCGGGCCTGGGTCAGGCAGGACAACGGGCCGCGCAGGCTTTTCACGCCGGGTAGCACGTTTGCCTTGGGGATGCGGACGTTGTCGAAGTAGAGTGCCGAGGTGACTGAGGCACGGAGCGACATCTTGTGATGTACTTCCGGGGCTTCGAAACCCTTCATGCCCTTTTCCACGAGGAAGCCACGGACGCCGTCGTCGGTCTGCGCCCAGACCACGGCGACATCGGCAAGCGTGCCATTGGTGATCCACATCTTGGCGCCGTTGAGGATCCAGTCCTCGCCGTCCTTTTTGGCGTGGGTCTTCATGTTGCCGGGGTCGGAACCGCCGTGCGGCTCGGTCAGGCCAAAGCAACCGATGGCCTTGCCGGAGGCGAGATCGGGCAACCAGCGATCCTTCTGCTCTTCGGAGCCAAATTCGTGGATCGGATACATCACCAGGCTCGTCTGCACCGAAACGAAGCTGCGCAGGCCCGAGTCGCCGCGCTCCAGTTCCTGACAGATCACGCCGTAGGCGGTGCCGGACAGGCCCGCGCAGCCGTAGCCTTCGAAATAGCTGCCGAACAGGCCGAGTTCAGCCATCTCGGGCACCAGTTCGGTGGGGAAATGCGCCTTTTCGAAGGCCTCGGCCATCATTGGCAGGGCGCGTTCGTCGACGAAGCGGGCGGTCGTTTCGCGCGCAAGTTGCTCCTCTTCGGTGAGCAGATCGTTGACGGCGTAGAGATCCTGAGGATCGAGGCTTTCCATAATGGCTGTGGGCGGCGAAAAAGACATTTTAACCGCTCAAAACAGGAGTGAGGATTGCGTCAGGTGCTAATGCGCCAATAGTTGTCGTGGCTTGAGGGGCAGTTTGCCGCGCCAGTAGAGGATCAGCACAATGCCGCCGAGCATGCCACCGAGGTGTGCAAAGTGGGCAATGCCTGAAGCGGTGCCGGTGATGCCGAAGAACAATTCGAGCACGCCGTAGCCGGCGACGAAGGCCCAGGCCGGCATTGGCAGAGCAAACCATAAATAAACACGCTGGCGCGGAAAGAGCATGCCGAAGGCGAGCAGCACGCCAAATACGGCGCCGGAAGCGCCAATCGTGGGATAAAAATTGCCGGTAAAGAAATGTATTACGAGCAGGTGCGTGATCGCAGCGGTGATCAGGCACACGAAGTAATAGAGCAGAAAGCGACTACGCCCGAAGGCATATTCGATGGTAGCGCCGAACATGAACAGTCCGAACATGTTGAAGAAAATATGGGCGATGCCACCGTGCAGGAAGCCGTAGGTGACCAGTTGCCAGATATGGAAGCCGACGGTGACCAGCCCGTAACTGGACTGCATGATGTGAGCCGGGCCCCACGGCCACAACGCGAACCAGACCAGCATGTGCTGGCCGGCAACCTGCTGGACCAGGAAGACGACCACGTTGGCAATGATCAGCCCGAGGGTAACGGGCGGCAGACGCGAGGACACGATGTTTGCAGTGGCGGGCTTAGTGTGTGGCAGAGGCCGGAGCCTTGGTGGCGGTGGCCGGTGTGAAGTCGGTCATGTCGAGGCGCACGAACAGCCATTCGGTTTCATTGAGGCTGCCATTGTTGTCGAAATCGTCGTGCTTGAAGATTTTTTTCGGCACCTTGAGTGCCTGAGCCTCATTCCATTCGATCTTGCCGTCATGATTGGTGTCGGCGACGCTGAATTTCGGAACGGCCGATGGCGGCAGTGTGATGTTTTCCTTGGCATGGGCCACTGTTTTTGCGCTCGGTGCCGGTTGCGTGGTAACCGGGGCCGTAGCTGCCGTTGTTGCTGGCGTGGGGGCAGCGGCTTGCGCCGAAACGGCGGTGAGACTCAACAGAACGGTAGCAGGCAGTAAAAGCAGACGCATGTTTTATTCCCCTTCATAAGAACGCTTGATAAATGGACTGGCACACATCGGCTCAAGTTCCGCGGGCGTCACCGAGGGCGAGTTGATACACGCCTTCGCAGGCGTTGACCAGTTGGCAGAACAGTTCGGCGGTGACGCGCGCGTCATAGGCGGCGGAGTGGGCGGCGCCGGGATCCTGTTCGATGTCGGCTACTTCGAGTGCGCGGGCGAGCACGGTCTGACCGAGCAGCACGCCGCCGAGGGTGGCGGTATCGAAGCTGGTGAAGGGGTGGAACGGATTGCGCTTGATGCTGGTGCGTTTGACCGCCGCGTTGATAAAGCCGAGGTCGAAGAACGCATTGTGGCCGACGAGCACTGCACGCGTGCAGTCGTGCTCGGTGAGCGCGCGTCGGACCAGGCGGAACACGCGCAGCAGCGCTTCCTTTTCCGGCAGGGCCGGGCGCAGCGCCTGGTTGACGTCAATGCCTGTGATCTCGATTGATTTGTCCACGATGCGTCCGCCCGCGAAGGGTTCGACCTGCACCGCGACCGATTCGCCGGGACGGATGCCGCCGCCGCTGTCGGGTTCGACCACGATGGCGGCAATTTCCAGAATGGCATCGGTGTCCGCTTCGAGGCCGCCGGTCTCGACATCGACCACCACCGGCAGAAATCCGCGAAAGCGCGTAGATAGTGAATTCATGAGACGAGCCTGAAGCGCAGGCGCTCGCCGGCCTTGAGCGGCACCACGGTTTCGCCGCCCAGCGGGTATTCGCCTGGCGCTTCCCATTCACTGTCTTCCAGCGTGATTTGTCCGGTGTTGCGGGGCAGGCCGTAAAAGTCGGCCCCGAAGCGGCTGGCGAAGTCGTTCAGCTGGTCGAGTGCGTCGGCTGCCGCGAAGGCTTCGGCGTACAGTTCGAGCGCGGCATAGCCGGTATAGACGCCGGCGGCGGCGCGGGCGCATTCCTTTTTCACACGCGGATGAGGCGCGCTGTCGCTGCCGAGGAAAAACTTGGGATCGCCGCTGGTAGCGGCCGCGAGCAAGGCTTCACGGTCGGCCTCGGTTTGCAGCATGGGGCGGCAGAAATGATGTGGCGAGAGCCCACCCTCGAACTGGATGCGGCGCGAATAGAGCAGATGATGCGCGGTGATGGTGGCCGCGACGTTCTCGCCCGCAGCCCGCACGAAGTCTACCGCCACGCGCGTGCTGACATGTTCGAGCACGATCTTCAGATAGGGGAAGCGCTCGACCAGCGGGGCGAGCACCGTCTCGACGAAGCGCGGCTCGCGTGCGTAGGGGTCGAAAGCCAGGTCGGCGATTTCGCCATGGATGGCGAGGATCATGCCACGCTCGCTCATGCGCGCGAGGACGTCATGGGTTCGGCTCACATCGCGCACACCGGCGTCGGATTGCGTGGTGGCGCCTGCGGGATAGAGCTTCACTGCATGTATGAAGCCCGCTTCGCAGGCACGATCGATTTCGCCGGGCTTGGTATCTTCGGTGAGATATAGCGTCATCAGCGGCTCGAAGCCGCCCGGCGAGGCAGCGAGAATGCGTTCGCGGTAGGCCGCGGCGGCCGCGACGGTGGTAATCGGTGGTGCCAGATTCGGCATCACGATGGCGCGCGCGAAACGGGCCGCCACCGGCGGCACCAGGTCGGCGAGGGCAGCCCCGTCACGCAGGTGCAGGTGAAAGTCGTCGGGGCGGGTCAGGGTCAGTCGCAAGAGAGTTTCCCGGCAGCAGGTGGAGACAGATTTATAATGGGTATGTTACTTGAAGCCCCAAGTAGTCACATTATTGGGTCGCCGTGTGGCGAACCCGTGAATGCTACGCCTTGAACAATGAGGATGCGCCCATGCTGGATGCAACACGAAATCAGGACCTCGACCCGCAGGAAACCCGCGAATGGCTGGAGGCGCTTGGCTCGGTCGTCGACGCCGACGGCGTGGAGCGCGCGCATTATCTGCTCGAGCAAATGATTGCGCAAGCGCGGCGCAGTGGGGCCAATCTGCCCTATAGCACCACCACGGCGTACCTGAACACCATCCCGTCCGGTCAGCAGCCCCAGTATCCAGGCGATCTGGAGTTGGAGCGGCGTCTGGAGGCGTATCTGCGCTGGAATGCAATGGCCATGGTGGTGCTCGCCAACCGTAGCCATTCCGGCATTGGCGGCCATATCGCGACCTATGCTTCGGCGACCACGATCTACGAGGTGGGCTTCAATCATTTCTGGCACGGCGCGACCGACAAGAACCGCGGCGACATGGTGTTTTTCCAGGGCCACGCTTCGCCCGGCATGTATGCCCGTTCCTATCTCGAAGGACGCCTGGACGAGGATCAGCTTAAGCGCTTCCGGCGCGAGGCACTGGGGCCGGGGTTGTCCTCGTACCCGCATGCGTGGCTGATGCCCGACTACTGGCAGTTCCCCACCGTGTCGATGGGCCTGGGGCCGATACAGGCGGTGTATCAGGCGCGCTTCATGCGCTACCTGGAGCATCGCGAACTGGTCGAACCTTCCAAGCGCAAGATCTGGGCGATGCTCGGTGACGGCGAAATGGACGAGCCCGAATCGCGGGCCGGTATCGAGCTCGCTGCGCGCGAGGGGCTCGACAACCTGGTGTACGTCATCAACTGCAACCTGCAGCGCCTCGACGGCCCGGTGCGTGGCAACGGCAAGATCATTCAGGAGCTGGAAGGCACCTTCCGCGGCGCGGGCTGGAACGTGATCAAGGTGCTCTGGGGTTCGCACTGGGATCCGCTCCTTGCGCAGGACACGAAAGGACTGCTCCGCAAGCGCATGGAAGAGTGCGTGGACGGCGAATATCAGAAGTTCAAGTCGCGCGACGGGGCGTACGTGCGCGAGGAGTTTTTCGGCAAGTACCCGGAGCTCAAGGCCATGGTCGCGAACATGAGCGACGAGGAAGTCTGGCACTTGAACCGCGGAGGCAACGACGCAATCAAACTGCATGCGGCCTACAAGCGCGCCGTCGAACATACCGGCCAGCCCACGCTGATTCTGGTGAAGTCGATCAAGGGCTATGGCATGGGCTCGGTAGGTCAGGGCCGCAACACTGCGCACCAGCAAAAGAAGCTCTCCGGCGACGATCTGAAGGCATTCCGCGACCGCTTCAACATTCCGGTGAGCGATGATGCGATCGACGACGTACCGTTCTGCAAGCCTGCGCCCGACAGCCCCGAGATGAAATACTTGCACGATCGGCGTGAAAAGCTGGGCGGACATCTGCCCAAGCGGATTGACAAGGCGCCGCCGGTGAAGCTCCCCAAATCCGAGCACTTCGAAGTGCTCACCAAGGGCAGCGAGGATCGTGAAATTTCCACCACCATGGCACTGGTACGCCTGCTGACCGTGCTCATGCGCGACAAGGAGTTCGGCAAGCATGTAGTGCCCATCGTGCCCGACGAGGCGCGCACTTTCGGCATGGAAGGCTTGTTCCGCCAACTCGGCATCTACTCCGCCGTGGGTCAGCACTATGAGCCGGAAGATTCCGAGCAGCTCATGTTCTACAAGGAAAGCAAGGACGGGCAGATTCTCGAAGAAGGCATTACCGAGGTGGGTTCGCTGGCCTCCTGGATTGCCGCGGGCACGGCCTACGCCAACCACGGCATCGAGATGATTCCGTTCTTTTTTTATTACTCCATGTTCGGCTTCCAGCGCTTTGGCGATCTGGCCTGGGCGGGCGGCGACATGCAGGCGCGTGGTTTCCTGATTGGCGGTACTGCCGGGCGCACCACGCTCGAAGGCGAAGGCCTGCAGCACTGCGACGGGCAGAACCACATCTACGCGAGCGTGTTCCCCAACTGCATCGCCTACGATCCGACCTACGGCTACGAACTTGCGGTAATCGTGCGCGAAGGCATCCGGCGCATGCACGTCGAGCAGGAGCGGGTGTTTTTCTACATCACAACGATGAACGAAAACTACGTGCAGCCGCCCATACCAAAGGGCGTCGAGGACGGCATCATCCGCGGCATGTACAAGCTCGCCAGCATCGGCAAGCACAAGAAGCGCGTGCAGCTCCTTGGCTGCGGTACCATTCTGCGCGAAGTCGAGGCGGCAGCCGAGATGCTCGACAAGGAATGGAACGTGAGCGCCGACGTGTGGAGCGTAACGAGCTTCACCGAACTACGCCGCGACGGACTCAATACACGGCGCTCCAACGTGCTGCATGCCGCGGGCAATCCGGCGAAAAGCTACGTCGAACAGTGCCTGGAAAAGACAGAGGGACCGATCGTCGCGGCGAGCGATTACGTGAAGTTGTTTGCCGATCAGATCCGTGAATTCGTGCCACGCCGCTACCTCACGCTCGGCACCGACGGCTACGGGCGCAGTGACAAGCGGGAAGACTTGCGCCGCTTCTTCGAAGTGGATCGCCACCATGTCGTGGTCAATGCACTCAAGGCGCTCGCCGACGAGGGCGAACTGGAGAACAAAAAGGTGGCCGAGGCCATCAAGAAATACGGCATCGATCCGGACGCGTTGCCGCGCGAACTGATCTGACCTGAGCTGCGGCAAGCACAGGGATGCAGGTTGGGCTGAACGCAGAGAAGCCCAACGTGGTGGTGGCGTGGTAAAGTCGGGCTTCGCGTTGCCCAGCCCAACCTGCCAGCTTGCGAAGGAAAATTGACAGGCCAGTCAGAGAGTCAACCCTCGTGACTCTCGGTCATTGGCGCGAGGCGGCATACGCCGCCGAGTCGATCATGTCCTTCAGTGTCAGGTGCGAGGCTTCCTGTCGCATCGGCGCCGCAGCGGGATTGGTGCGCTTGCCGTTCCGGAACAGGATCAGCTCGCGCACGATGTAGGTCGGCGAGCGCCCCGCCAGCGGCGGAATGTTGCCGACACCCTGCAGACCCGCGCCGTGGCAGGATTCGCAGGACAGCGCGGTGCCAACACCTTTCGTCGCAATGACCGCACCGCGTGCGATGCTGCCGGGCGGAACCCAGGCAATGTAGCCCGAATGCTCGTCGCCCAACTCGTAGAGCCTGAAATCCACCGGCATTTCGACGATGCGCTCTCCGATCGGCTCGCGCGCGCCGCTTTTGTCAGGCACCAGCACGTAATCTTCCCAGTGCGTTTTCGGCACGCTCGCGGTTTCAATTACCTGCGTTTGCGGTATGAATTTCAGTTTTGAAAAATACACCGCGGCTTGTTGTAGATCGGCATCGGTGGCATTGAGGGCCTCCCTGGTCATGTTCTGCGTGGTGGGCCATGGACCTTTGCCGCGATCGCCGCTGCGAAACGCAGCGACCTGTTCAAGGATGTAAGCCTCCGGCAAACCAGTCAGCGCCGCAGCCTCTGGACCACCTCTGCCATCCGGATTATGGCAGAGCGCACATGCCAAGGCCGGCTTATCGCCATGCGCGACGACACGTGGCATCGGCGGATGATCCTGCGGAAACCAGTCCGGGATACTGTTGTCAATCTGCGCTTGCGTGTAAGCGCGTGTGCTGCCCGCGACATGCACTACCTGACGCGGATTTGCCTTTGGCGCGGGCGCATTCGGCGCGCCTGTATCAGGCGATTGCTGCTCGGGGAACGCCCACGCCTCCGCCGCGCGGATCGCGGCATTCTGCGTGCTTGCAGTACTGTTTACTGTGCCGGCGACTGCGCTGGTGGCAATCGTTGCCAGCAGTATCACCGCTGAAGCTGCCGTCAGTATCTTCAGGTTACAACGCATATCGAACCTCCAGTCGAATGGAGCGGATTGCATATTCTCAACTCGCCTATCTTTCGACCGTGGCTGAAATCTTCGCTGAACAGGGTGGTGCACCGGTTGCGGATCGCCGCTTCCGCGATCAATGCGTCAAACCATGCAAGTCGTTCGGCGACGGCGAGTTCATGCGCATCGAGCACCAGACTGGCATCGGTTGTAACGACTTCGAATGCCGCCAGCGCGTCCAACGCGAGGCGTGTGTCGCGCGCCGTCAACGGCGGCGTGAATTTGCGCGTCAGCACGGCGCGCAACTCGATCAGCACCTGCGTGCTGACGACAATCTCGTGCTCGCTCGCGATCCGGCGCAGCCATTTTCCAATTCGGCGCGACTTGTCCGGCTCGCGCTTGTCGAGCCGATAGACCCATAGATTGGTGTCTATGAAAACGCGCATCGTCAGCGCTGGTGCAGTTCGTCGCGCGACCACGCATGGGTGCTGCGTGAGGTGCTGCGCTTTGCCAGATCATCGAGCGCATCCATGGCGTCGAGACGACGACTTTTTGCGTCGACGTAACGGGTCAGATATTCGCGCACAATGGCGTTGACCGAGGTGCGTTCGCGCAGCGCCGCCTCGCGGGCCCGTTGCAGGATTTCATCATCCAGACTCAAGGTCAGGTTGGCCATCTTTCATCTCCTGTAAAACAACACGGAATCAGTGTAGCACGGGTCAAAGGCACCCCGATCCGGGGTCGGCGGATTCGCTTTCCCGGTCGGATGTACCGTCCCCGCATAAGCGATGGCCACGCGATACACGTGGCGGCGCTTGAGTTCGGCGAATAAGGAGGGTTTGGTGCTCATGGCGCGGGGGGCGCTCAGGGCATCGCCTTGGCGGTGGTGGTGGTCGGCAGGCCGACTTTTTTGCAGAAGGCGGCGAAGCGCGGGTCGTGCTGGTAGCGCAGGATGAACGGGTCGTAGAGCAGATACTGGATGCCGGGATCGCGGCTCACCCAGGCGCGGTCCAGCCACTTGAACATATTGTTCGGGTCGCGGCGCAGCGCATAGACTTCGGCGATCTGGTACGGCGCGCCATCGGCGTAGGTGGCGATCAGGTGCTTCAGTGCCGCATCGGCGGCGGTGCGGTCGGGGCCGATCTGCCGCGCCAGCGCCAGTGCGATGTCCTGCCATACGCCGGGCGGTTCCGCCTGCGCCGCCGCCAGCGCGGCTTGGGCATCGCCGCGCTGGATCTCGATGATCGCCAGTTGCTCGTGATTAACCGCCGCCGCCGGTTGCAGTTCGATCGCCTTGTGGATCGCCGCCGCGGCCTCGTCGAGACGGTCGAGGCCGGACAGGTACGTGGACTGCAAGTAATACCAGCCCGCATCCCGCGGATCGGTGGCCAGCGCCTTCCGGATCAGCTTGACCGCCTGTCCGGGATGTCCCAGTGTCGCCTGCAGATTGCCGAGATTGAACAGACTTGCTCCGTCGTGCGGCGCCAGTTGCGCGGCGCGCTGGAATTCCGCCTCGGCGCCGGCCCAGTCGAAGTCGGCGGTGAGCAGCAACCAGCCACGAGCCCCATGCGCCGCCGCCAGGTTCGGGTTCACCACCAGCGCGGTGTTGGCCGCCGCCCGCGCCTCCGCATACGCCTGCTGCGCCGCCGGTCCGTTGAGCCATTGCCCGGCCAGCCGGGTCCATGCATACGACAGATCGGCATACGCCAGCGCATAGTGCGGATCGTCCTTGATCGCCGCCTGGTACTGCGTGATCGCCCGGCGCAAGTCGGCCTCGGTGCCGCGTGCGTAATAGAACTTGCCCTGCAGGAAGGCGGTGTAGGCGGCGAGGCTGCCGCTCGGCGGGCGGTCGCTTTGCACCACCGCGCCGCCGCTATTCATGAGCTTGGACTGCAAGGCGCCGGCGACGGCCTGGGTGATGGTGTCCTGCAGCGCGAACAGATCCTTGTACGGGCGGTCGTAGTGCTGCGACCACAGCGTGCGGGCATCGCGGGTATTGATCAGCTCGGCGCTGATGCGCACTTCATTGCCCTGTCGGCTCACGCTGCCTTCGAGCAGGTGCGCCACCCCGAGCTTCTCGCCGATGGTCTGCGCATCGTCCCTGGTGTTGCGGAACTGGAACGCGGAGTCGCGCCCGATCACCTTCAAGCCCGCGAACTGCGAGAGCGCGGTGATCAGGTCTTCGGACAGGCCGTCGGAGAAATACTGCTGATCGGTATCGCCGCTTTCGTTGGTAAACGGCAGCACCGCGATGGATTTCGCCGGGATGGCGCTTGCCGCGGCGGGCGCGGCAACGGAAGTGACGGGCGCCGCCGCCAGCGCCGCACCCGGATGCGATTTCGCGTTCAGTTGCCAGGCGAGTACGCCGACGGCGGCTACCAGCACCACAATGGTGACAATATTGAGCGTGTGTCCCACACGGTGACCGGCCTTTGCCGGGCGCGCTTCTTCTGAGTCGGCCGCTTCGGTGCGGCGTACGCCCTCGGGCGTCACCTCGAAGGCCCAGGCCACGATGAGGGCAATCGGGAAAAAGAGCACGAAGACGCTGATCAGCACCTTCAGCACCCAATGCGGCGCGGCGAAGGTCGGCAGCACGATGGCAGCTAGTTGCAACAACAACCACGCCACGACCGCGTAGGCGATGGCTACACGCCAGACGTGACGGCGACGAAGCTCGCGCAGAAAGTTCGGCTTGCTCATCTGTAATCTCCCCGGTGGCATGGAGGGTTCATGCCGCGCGCCCGTTAGAATAGCGTATTCCTGGGTGAAGTTCCGGCAGGCGGTGGATTGGAGCGCAGCATCGGCTGAGTCAGGGGGTTGGCACCCGGCGTGTCCAGAAAATCGCGGACTCGAATCTGCGCCCGAGTTGCCGGCGCGTATTGAATTTATTTGATTCTTGACCTGGCACTTCAGAGCTCATCTGCCTAATGCAAAGGCAGCTTGCGGAGCCGTAACTTAGAGAGTAGATTTGGCGGGTTCCCGATGCGTAAGGGACTCTTGTGCCAGGGACGGCATGGGATAGGGATTCTACATATTTAACAAACGAAGGAGTAAAGACCATGAGCAACAAGACACACTGGGCAATTACCGGTGTTGCGGTGCTTGCATTCGGCGTGGCCTCGTTGGCGTTAAGCGGTCAGAGCTTCGCAGCTCCGCCGCACCCGAACCACCCCGCGCCGCAGACCATGCAGAAACTTACAAAGTCCCAGATAGAAAGCGTGCAGGAAGCACTCAAAAAAGCAGGCTATCAAGTCACGGTAAATGGTACTTTGGGGAACGACACCAGCAGTGCCCTGAAGAAGTTCCAGACCAAAAACGGTCTGCCGGCGACCGGCTATCCGGATCAAAAAACCCGTGAGGCACTCGGACTGAGCTGGTAAGAAAACACAAAGCCCTCTGCAATCGCAAGGCCGGCGGATTTCACTCCGCCGGCCTTGCTCGTTTCAAACGCACTTTTTCAGGCCATGACGCGGATCAATAAGGCCGGACTGAACTAGCGCCGGCTTTCCGTGTGCCGCGTCTCGTTGGAGTTTGCCGTCGCGGCGGCGGGCGCCGTGCCCGGTGCCGACAAACCGATCTTGTTGCGGAATGCAGCGAAACGCGGGTCGTGCCGGTAGGCAAGCACGAAGGGGTCGCTGAGCAGGCTCGCAGCAAGATTCGGATCGTGTTGCTTCCAGGCGCGCTCCAGCCACGCGAACATAGGGTCGGGTTGCTTGCGCAGCGCGTACAGGTCGGCGACGAGATAAGGCTGGGTCTTGCCGTTGCTGGCAAGATATTTCCGCAAGGCCGCGTCGGCCTGTTTGCGATCGGGGTCGATTTGTTTCGCCAACGCTCGTATCCAGGGTCCGAGCATCGGATCGGTTTCCCGTTTCGCATCGCGTAGTGCGACGGCGGCGTCGCCACGCAAAATGGCAACCTGCGCCAGGTAGGCATACAGCCCCGGCAAATCCGGCTGCAAGCGCAGGGCATTGCTAAACGCCTGCTCGGCGGCATCGAGTTGGCGCTGTCCCAACAGGGTGTATCCCAGATTGACATAGAAACTGGCGCGCAGCGGATCGGTGGCGATGGCTTTGCGATATAGCTCAACCGCCGCCTGCAATTGCCCAACCGTCTGAAGTCCTCCGGCGAGGAAATTCATGACGGTGCTATCGTTCGGCGTCAGCGCATACGCCCGCCGGTACTCGGCCAGTGCGCCCATGGCATTCCCGTCGACGGTTGCCAGCAGATAACCGCGATCCATGTGGGTATACGCCGCGTTCGGCGCAAATGTCTGTTGTTTGTTCGCCGCCACGCGGGCTTGCGCGTATGCCTTTTGGCGCGCGTCGCCGGCAAGAAAGTACGACCCCAGAATGATCGAGGCATTGGACAGCGTGCCCCACGCATAGGCGTAGTTGGGATCGAGCTTGAGCGCTTGCTTGAGCAGCGCGATGCCTTGGCGGACGCCGGTTTCGGTGCCGCGCCGGTTAAGGGCACGTCCTTGCAGCATGAGCAGATAGGCCTCGACATTGCCGTTGGGCGGCTTGTCGTCGGAGACGATCACTCGGCCCATCAGCTTGATCTTGAGCGCCGCGGCGACGGCTTGGCCGATCTGCGACTGGATTGCGAACACGTCCTGCAATTTCTTGTCGTAGCTGTGCGACCACAAGCTGCTGCCATCGTTTGTCCGGATCATGCTGACGATGACGCGAATGCGCCCCCCTTGCTGGAACACCGAACCCTGGATCAGGTTGGCCACGCCCAGCACCGTACCGATCTGTGCCGTACTGTCTTTGGAATCACGGAACTTGAAGCTGGAGTACTTGCCGATCACCTTCAGCCCGTTGATCTGGGTGAGATCGGAGATCAACTCCTCGGACAAGCCATCGGAGAAATATTGCTGGTCCTTGGCGCCGCTTTCATTGGCGAAGGGCAGCACCGCGATGGATTTCACGGGAATGCTGCTCGCCGTCGTGGACGCGGTAGAGGATTTGACTGGCGCCGTGGCCACCGCCGTGCTCGGCTGCGATTTAGTGCTCAGTTGCCACGCCAGTACGCCGACGGCAGCCGCCAGAATCGCGATGATGATGATATTGAGCGTCTGTCCCACGCGACGATGGGTCTGTGCCGGGCGCGTCGCTTCGGAATCGGCCGCTTCGGTGGGCCGCACCCCCTCGGGTGTGACCTCGAACGCCCAGGCGAGCAAAATCGCTACCGGAAACCCCAGCACCAGAAAGCCCAGCAGCACTGCCTCGCACCAGCTCGGAGCGTGCAGCGTCGGGAACACGATCGCGCCGAGTTGCAGCAACAGCCACGCCGTGACCGCATAGGCGATCGCCACACGGTACACGTGACGGCGCTTGAGTTCGGCGAAGAACGAGGGCTTGCCGCTCACGGCGGTACAGCTGTTCCGGCAACGGGTGCTTTGCCAGGTACCGGCAGACCGACCTTGCGGCAGAAGGCGGCGAAACGCGGGTCGTCTTTGTAGCGCAGGATGAAGGGGTCGTAAAGCAGCGCACCGATGCCGGCATCATGCGCAGCCCAGGCGCGGTCCAGCCACTTGAACATGTTGTCCGGGTCCTTGCGCAGCGCATACACCTCGGCAATCTGGTACGGACCGCCCGAGGCGTATTTGGCGATCACGGTTTTCAGCGCGGCATCGGCGGCGGCCCGGTCATCACCAATCTGCAGGGCCATGGCCATGCTGATGGCATGCCACGGTCCTGGCGAGACACGCTGCGCATCCTGCAGCGCGGCCTTGGCGTTGCCGCGCTGTATCTCGATATTCGACAGGGTGCCATACAGCACGTCATTGCTTTTCTGCAGTGTCATCTGGGTGCGCACCGCGCGCTCGGCGTCGTCCAGACGCCCCTCCCCTAGGTAGTAAGAGAACAGGTTCGCATAAAAGACCGCGTTCAGGGGATCGTTCAGCAGCGCTTCACGGGTCAGCTCGATCGCTCGCCGAGTTTGTCCCAGGCTGGCTAGTGCCTGTCCGAGCAGCGCCATGGCGCGAGCATCATTCGGAGCCAGTTGTAGCGCGCGTTCAAATTCGGCCACTGCACCGCTCCAGTCGAAATCCCGCGTATAAAGCAGAAAGCCCCGTGCCAGGTGACCCGTGACCAGATTCTGATCGAGCGACAGCGCGGTGTCGGCCGCTGTCTGCGCATGCGCATAGGCATCCTGGGCCTGCGCGCCGCCGATGTCCCTGGCGAGTGCCGTCCATGCGCCCGACTTCATCGCATACGCCTGTGCGTAACCGGGATCGATGCGGATCGCGTCGTCGTAATATTGGATGCTTTTCCGAAGGTCCTGATCGCTCCCGTTGCCGCCAAGGGCATGACCGCGCAGATAATCGTTGTATGCGGCAAGATTGCCGCCGGGTGGTCGGTTGCTCTGTGCTACCGCGCCGATCGTAGCCAGCAGTTTAGCTTTCAATGCATCGGCCACCGCTTTCGTGATGGCGTCCTGCAACGCGAACAGATCCTTGTATGGCCGGTCGTAATGTTCGGACCAGAGCGTCGTGCCGTCGGCGGCATTGACCAGCTCCGCGCTGATACGTATCTGGTCGCCCGAGCGCTGCACGGTGCCCTCGAGCAAATGCGCCACGCCGAGCTTCTCGCCAATGGTCTTGCTGTCGTCGCTGCTGTTACGGAACCGGAACGCGGAATCCCGGCTGATGACTTTCAGTCCTGCGAACTGCGACAGCGCCGTGATCAGGTCTTCGGACAAACCGTCGGAGAAGTATTGCTGATCCTTGTCACCGCTTTCATTGACGAAGGGCAACACGGCCACGGATTTTTGCGGAATCTTTATCGGCGTCGCGACAGCATTGGCGGCAGACGGTTGCAGCCCTGCGCCCTTGTGCCAGACGAAGGTATTGGTCAGCAGCAATACCACTGCGATCGCCAGCACCGCGATGATCGCCTTGTCCAGTTTGCGGCCAGTGGAGCGTGCGGTGGAATCATCCGGCGCGATGTCGCTTTCGCGCTTCATTCCTTGCGGCGTGAACTCGTAGAACCACGCGAACACAAGCCAGAATGGAAAGCCGATGATCAGAGCGGCAATGATCCAGCGCATCACCCACGCGGCGACGTCATATACCGGCAGCAATTGCGCCGCGCCTTGCGCCAGCGCCCACGCGGCGGCGATATACAAAGCACCCGCACGCAGCACATTGCGGCGCTTGAGTTCGGCGAAGAAGGAACGTTTGTCGGTCACGGCTTCGCCCCGGAGGATGCCGTCGGCATGGTGGCATCACCGCTGGCCAGCTTCTGGAATTCCGGATCGTCGCGCAAGCGGTCGAAATCCGGATCGAGGCGCAGGAAGGCGGGCGTGAGCGGCGGCATCAGTCCGCCATAGGGAACACTCAGCAAGTAGCGCAATTCGACGATAGCCTCGGGCTTGTGACCCAGGCG
>JBOHZI010000010.1:0-19364 GCA_050738295.1 Gammaproteobacteria bacterium | reverse complement strand
CGCAGCAGGTTCATGACCCTGGCCGCCTCGCTCGTTGCGGCATTGCGGCGGATGCGGTCGCGCACGAGATCGACGCCGAGGAACAGGCCGGAGCCGCGCACGTCGCCGATGAGTTCGTGGCGTTTGCCAAGCTCTTTGAGCCCCGCCAAGAGTACGTCGCCGGTTTCGCGGGCCTTGGCTTGTAGGTCTTCGTCGCGCAGCACGTCGAGCACGGCGGCGCCTGCGGCACAGGCGGCGCTCGATCCTCCGAAAGTCGCGAAGAACTCCGGTCCCTGGGCGAAGGCTTCGGCAATGTCGCTCGTCATGGCGACGGCGGCCAGCGGGAAGCCGTTGCCGAGCGGTTTGCCCCAGACGACCACGTCGGGCGTGCAGTCCTGCTGCTCGAAGCCGCAGAACCAGTGACCCAGGCGGCCAACACCGGTTTGCACGTCATCGGCAATGCAGATTCCGCCTGCATCGCGGACCATCGCATAGACGGCATTCAGATACCCGGGCGGCAACACGATCTGGCCGCCGACGCTCGGCATGCATTCGGAGATGAAGCCGGCGAGCTTGCGCCCCTGGCTCGCAATACTGTCGAGTACGGCACGGAATTCGGCGACATATTTTTCCGCCGCTCCTTCGCCGCGGTGAATTCCGCGATAGACATCAGGCTGGGGTACAACGTGTACCCAGTCGGGCGCAACGCCCGGGCCTTTCGGGTGCATGAACTTGTAGGGACTGATATCCATCGCGCCGGTCGTGTTGCCGTGATAGCAGTGATCCATTACGAGCATGTCGCGCGCGCCGGTCGCAGCGCGTGCCAAACGCAGCGCCAGTTCGTTCGCTTCGCTGCCCGAACTTAAAAATACGATCTTGGTTAGATGCGGCGGCAGGCGCGCGAGCATGCGCTCGGCGTAATCAACGTGAACGCCCTGCAGGTAGCGCGTATTCGTGTTGAGTGTCGCCATCTGTCGCGTGACCGCTTCGACGACGTGCGGATGTCCATGTCCGACGTGCGGCACGTTGTTATACACGTCGAGATATTCGTTGCCGTCCGCGTCGTAAAGAAAGTGCCGCTTCCCGCGTACAAGGTGCAAGTGATCGTCGTAGGACAGCGACTGATTACCGAGCGCCACGATATGTCGCCGAGCCAGCAGGCTCTGCTTTGCAGATCGGCCCGTCAGTGAGCCGGCGCCCGTGCAGGCCGCACGGATGGTGTTTTCAAACAATTCGTCGCCGATCGTGTCGAGGTAGTTCAGGAGTCGCCATGCCGACGCTTCGCTGATTATGAAATAGGCGTTGTCGGGATCTTCGATATGCCGGAGCGCCGAGTTCGTCACGCTGACGGTAAGCCGCACTTTCACCAGCGGGGCCAATAGCGCGGCATCCTCGTCCGTCAACGGATAGGCCTTGTGGTAAGCGGCGGCGAGCGCGGCGCCGCGGGCCAGTGGATCGCCGGGACCCATCATGGCGTAGGCCATCGCCACCGCGGGCTCGCACACCCTGGGACCACGAATCAAATCGCCAAAGTCGAAGATGCCGGTCGCGCGTAACGCCTCGCCGTGACGGGTGACCAGCAAGTTCATATCGTTCGCATCGTTGTAGATTGCGCTCAGCGGACGCCTGGCCAAGCGGGGCTTTAGATCCTGCGTAAACCGCTGGACGATCCGTTCGATGCGAGCACGGCGTTTCGGGTCTTCGATCACATCGAGATGGCGCGCGATCCAGTCGGCGTGGCGCATGTCCCACTTCAACTCGCGGTCGAGCAAAGGATGCTCGAATCCTTCGAGCGCGCGGTCGAGGCGACCGAGCAATTCCCCGATCGAGGCAGCGAGCGCCGGCGTCCAAGGCTCCACCTTCGCCATTAACGTCCCCGGAAGGAACGAAAGAAGCCAGGCGATACGCCGCTCGCCGCTGCCGTCGGTGATGCTCGTAAATGCCGAGCCCGCCTTCGTGCGGATCACCTCCGGCACATAATCGGCGAGGCCCGCATTGCTCACATGATCCATCGCCGCGATCTGCATCTCGACGAATTGCGGATCGCAACCCACGCGCATCACCTTGAACACGAACCGCCCGTCAGAGGCAGCAATCTCAAAGTTCAGATCATGCTCGCCAGGCAGTCCACGGACATCACCCTCGATGCCGTAGTAGCGCAGCAAGACGTCGCGAACCGCTTGATCGATCGCCGTCACGCGCATATGCCTCCTGTTAGGATACTTCTTTGCAGATGCTACTGCGTGGTGCCGTGCTGGGCGTGAGCATCAATGAGGCCAAGCTTATTTATTCCCAACATTTTTATGCCGCAGAAAACAAGCCCACCCTCTTTGATTGTGACTGCTGACATACTGAACTAATCAGATTGAAGGATTTCAATTCCAAAAACAGATTTCTGATGACGCTTTATGGCCAAAACGCTTCAAATCAGCATTCAGTTCAGCCGCGGTCTTCGGACCCTGATTTGACTCAATTTTTACGCCCTTTGATTTCAGGTATTTGGGAGAAAAAACCAAATATTGTGCATTCGGTTTTGCTTTGCAGTCAGCCGATGCGGAGGTGGCTGTTGCCGGCGATCCAATTCGATCAAAAAATTCGAAAAAATCAGGTTCGACGCCTGCTTTGGTCAGCAAGGCGTCTTGTCGTCGGACTAGCTTCTCCATCTTGGCGCGTTCTTGTTGCTCGAATTTCTTGGCGTTTATGTTTGGATGACTTTGGGCAAAAACTTCAATCTTTTTGTCTATCCCGGGAAGAAGAGCAAGCGTCATTCCACCATGAAAAACGACCAGTGCTCGATCCGCGATAATACGATGGTTAGCCATTAGCCAAAGGTAGTTTGCACAACTCGATGCGCACATACCCTGGGCAATCACCGTGGTATCGCGAGACGACAAAACTTCTGCAATACCAATTCCAAAGGCAGCTCTCCCGCCGTTTGAACCCTCGGTAACGAGGGTCAGTGGCTGACCCGGCGGCACCTTTTCGATGGCGCCGATTAGAGCCTGTGCACTAGTTTTGTCGATATTCCCACTGAAGCAGATTAGCCCCGGTTTGATAGTGGCTACTTGCGGTCCCGTTTTGGAAGTGCGTGATCTAACCTGACCTTGGCAAGCGGCCACGGGAGTCTTTGCCGGATTAGCCCAAACCACTCCACAACCCAAAAGTCCACAAACAAAAAGAAGTAGGCGAATCTGATTAAAAGCTCTCATTCTTGGCTCCATTTACCATACAAATGCGCCTCTAAAAGGCCTTGAATTCAACCTTCGCTCTTCAGACGCGACCGTGCGTTTTTAATCGCCTGTGCAGCAGGTACGGGCGTTGTTACTCTGTCTAAAAGTTGCTGATGCCGTTGCTTGGCCTCTTGCAACCAGGCACGTTCGACATCATGCTCAGACTCGCCGTCCACATCTGCAATAAGGTCGCGGAGCAACTGATTTCTTTCTTCCGTACGCAACGAGCGCACTTTTTGTTCTATTTCCTGTACCGATTGGGCCATGAGGAAGCTCCGTGAAGGCTTTGGCTAGTGTATCCCTTATCTCTAGGGATTGTTCAAGGTTAAGTGGTTCAATGTCTGGATTGTGGTGAATGGGGCTAGGGGCTACACTTTCCGGGCGTTTGCTAGTGTTTTGAGATGAACAGCAGGGACACAGATAATACGGGCTGGCGGTTCTGGATTGACCGGGGCGGGACTTTTGTCGATGTGGTCGGCCGGGCGCCGGACGGGCGTCTGCATGCGACGAAGTTGCTTTCGAACGATCCATCGGTTGGGGCGGATTCAGTGCTGGCTGGGATCGGTCGGTTGCTGGGTGTCGAGGCCGGTGCGCCATTGCCCCTGGAACGCATCGCCGAGGTGCGTGTCGGCACGACGGTGGCGACCAATGCGCTGCTGGAGCGCAAGGGTGCTCGTACGTTGTTCGTCACCAACGAAGGCCTGGAAGATGTCCTGCTGATCGGCGATCAGTCGCGGCCCGATCTGTTTGCGCTCGATATACAACGTCCGGCACCGCTTTATGCCGGCGCGGTGACGGCTACGTTGCGCGTGGATGTGAACGGAGAAGAGATATCCGCTCTCGATGAGGCGCGGCTGCTCGAACAGTTGCAGCAGTTCCGCGCCGAGGGCTGCACGAGCTGCGCAATTTGTCTTATGCATGGCTGGCGACATCACGATCAGGAGACGCGCGTTGCTGAACTCGCCCGTGCCGCCGGTTTCGATAGCGTGCTCACCTCGCACGAAGTCTCGCCGATGATGCGCCTCGTCACACGCGCCGCGACTACCGTGGTCGAAGCCTACCTGGCGCCGGTGGTGCGCCGCTACACAGGGCAGTTGGCGGCGGCGTTGCCGGGTGTGCCGCTGGTGTTCATGAAGTCCGATGGCGGGCTCGCCGGAGCCGAGGAGTTCGGTGCGTGCGAGGCGCTGCTGTCCGGTCCGGCCGGCGGCGTGGTCGGTGCAGTTGAAACTGCACGGCGCGCGGGATTCGATAAGGTCATCGGCTTCGATATGGGCGGCACCTCGACCGATGTGTCCTATTACGCGGGCGACTGGGAGCGACGGCGCGAGGTCGAAGTCGCCGGGGTGAAACTCGCGGTGCCGATGCTTGCCGTGGAAGCGGTGGCTGCGGGCGGCGGCTCCATCGTTGCCTTCGACGGCGGGCGGCTGACGGTGGGCCCCGCTTCCGCCGGCGCCGATCCGGGCCCGGCCTGTTACCGCAAGCAAGGCCCGTTGACGGTGACCGATTGCAATCTGCTGCTTGGCCGCATTGCTGCCGAGTATTTCCCGCACGTATTCGGCCCCAGCGGCGGCGAAGCGCTGGACGAGGCGGCAACACGCAGCGGTTTCGAGGCGTTGGCCGCGCAGGTAACAAACGAAACCGGTGAGCCGCAGTCAGCAGAAGAGTTGGCTGCGGGCGCATTGCGAGTGGCGGTCGAACACATGGCTGCGGCCATCAAGCGAATTTCCGTAGCGCGCGGGCATGATCCGGCGGCCTGCGTGCTCAACAGCTTCGGCGGCGCGGGCGGTCAGCATGCCTGCGCCGTGGCCGAGGCGCTGGGTATAGACACCGTGCTGGTGCACCCGCTCGCGGGCGTGCTCTCGGCGCTCGGGATCGGTCTGTCCGAACGCAGCGTGTTGATAGAGCGCAGTGTGGAGTTGGCATTGGATGCCCATGCGGACGAGATTGCCGAGGTAGCGGAGGCACTCACGGCCGAAGCCTGCGCGCGTCTCCAACGCGACGCTGTTTTGCCGGTCTGCACCGTCACCGCGCTGGTGCGTTACGAAGGTAACGAGACGGCGCTGCCGGTTGTCTTCGGCACGGCCGCGGAGATGACGGCCCGGTTCGCCGAAGTGCATCGTCGCCATTATGGATTCGAACTGGAGGAGCGTGTTCTGGTTCTTGCGGCGCTGCGAGTCGAAGCACGGGTAGCGGAAGACGCACCGCGTTGGCAGGGTCAACACGCCGGGCCGACGCCAGCGTCGTTAGCCCGGCGCGCGGTGTGGTTCGACGATGGCTGGGTCGAAACGCCGTTCTACAAACGCTCCGATCTGCCGCGCGGCTTTGCGGCAGAGGGCCCCGCCGTGCTGGTCGAGGACACGGCGACCACGGTGATCGCCCCCGGCTGGCGCGGCGAAGTGGGCAGCGAAGGTGAAGTCGTCATGCGTCGCCAACAACGCATCCGGCCAGCCGCGATGGGTACGCAACGCGACCCGGTCACGCTGGAACTGATGAGCGCACGCTTCATGGCGATTGCCGAGGAAATGGGCGAGGCGCTGCGGACTTCGGCACAGTCGGTGAACGTGCGCGAACGCCTCGACTATTCCTGCGCCGTGTTCATGGCCGACGGCGCACTCGTCGCCAACGCGCCGCATATGCCGGTGCACCTCGGCGCGATGAGCGCCACGATCAAGGCACTGCTGGCCGAACACGCGCCGCGCGCCGGCGAGGTGTGGGTCACAAACGATGTGTATGCGGGCGGTACGCACCTGCCGGACATCACCGTCATCACACCGGTGTTCACAGGTGGCGATACGCCCGCGTTCTTCGTGGCTTCGCGCGCGCATCATGCCGACATCGGCGGCATCAGTCCCGGCTCCATGCCGGCGGCGAGCAAACACATCGAAGAGGAAGGCGTGCTGATTCCGTTCATGCCACTGGTCGTCGACGGCGTACTGCAGGAGCAGGCGATGCGCGAGTTATTGGCAGGTGCACGCTATCCCGCCCGCAACATCGAACGCAATCTGGCGGATCTGCGTGCACAGATCGCAGCCAACGCCCGCGGTGAACGCGACCTGCTGCAACTTGCCGAGACGTATGGTCTTGCGAGCGTGCATGCCTACATGCGCCACCTTGCCGACTACGCCGAGGAAGCCGTGCGTCGCGCGCTGAAAAAACTGGCTGCGCACGGCCATTTCGAGGCACCGCTCGATGACGGCAGCCGCATCGTGGTCAGCGCGGACGTGGACCGCGACACAGGCTCCGCCGTGTTCGATTTTGCCGGCACCAGCGAAGCGCGTGAAGGCAACTTCAATGCGCCGCGCGCCGTGGTGCGTGCGGCCGTGCTCTATGTGTTGCGCACGCTTATCGCCGAGCCGATTCCGCTCAATGACGGCTGCCTCGCACCGGTCGAAATCCGCGTGCCGTCCGATTCCATGCTCGATCCGCCCTACCCGCATGCGGTCGTCGCCGGCAACGTGGAAGTGAGCCAGGTGCTGACCGACGCCCTGCTCGCCGCGTTGGGTCGACTTGCCGCGAGTCAGGGCACGATGAACAATCTCACCTTCGGCAACGCGCAGTACCAGCATTACGAAACGCTGGCCGGCGGCGCAGGTGCGGGCGAGGGATTCGATGGCGCGAGCGCCGTGCATACGCACATGACCAACAGCCGCCTCACCGATCCCGAGTTGCTGGAATTCCGCTACCCCGTCGTGCTTGAAGAGTTTTCCATTCGTCACGGTTCGGGCGGTGCCGGGAAATGGCGTGGTGGCGATGGGCTGATTCGCCGCATCCGCTTCAACGAGTCCATGACGGTAACGATCCTTTCAAATCGCCGCCACACCGACCCCTTCGGTCTGCACGGCGGCGCAGCGGGCACACGCGGCGAAAACCACGTGCAGCGAGCCGATGGCGGCACCGAAACCCTTGACTACGCCGAAGCCGTAGAACTCCAGCCTGGCGACGCCATCGAAATCAGCACCCCCGGCGCCGGCGGATATGGATAAGCAAAGTGAAAACGGTTCGTGTCAAACCGATTTTCGCCGAACGTTAGGCTTTTGGTTACTTGCATTGTATTGTTCGATTGATTAAATTCAACAGGCACATATCAAAAAATCCAGGGAGTATGCAATGCGTAGAACGACTGGATTATTGCTGGGGCTTTTGGCGATCGCGCTAGTTGCGGCGGGCGCCTATTATCTGACGATTTTTCTACGCACTAAAGAAGTGACGGGATTGGCATCCAGAGTAGCTAAAAGCAGGCAGAACTATAAACACACCGTAATAATACCGGATGGAACCAGCCTGAAAGAAGCATTTGCAATCGTCCGTCGCCGTTACCTTTTGCGACCGGATGGACGTGTCTTGCGGGCCTTATACGAAATCGACTCATTCCCTAATTACGAGCACCCGTCGATAACTCCCGAGACACATTGGACTGGATCGGCTTGGAAGGTCACCCTTGACGGACATGACGTTGGGTCTTTACCCCGCTTGGCCCAATTCGATACTCTGTTTTCGCTGTTGAAGAAAAGCGCAGCAGCACGGCTTTCCGCCTTGAATCTACAGGCTAACGGCTCGACGACTACCACCATGTGGAAAATGCCTGATGTCGCTTACCCAAAATCCCTCATTGCACGATTGGAAAAGCTCAACCGATCCTCGGCGCCTCTGGAAGTGAGGATTGAAGCGGCAGCACGGATCTTGGCGAGGTTAGCTGTATTGCAGCCAGATCCGACTGGATTTGGCTCGGAGATGCCGGCGCACGCATTGGCGATTTTGGCACTCGCAGAAACAGTTACCCATACAAGGCTATACGAAAGCGAGAGCGAGCTGGCTTTTGCTATGGGATACAAGCATTCTTCACTGGTCACAGCGCGGCAGTTGTCGTCCGACAATCCTTGGCGTCTTTTTGTGTCACACGAAGACAATATGTTGGCAACTCAGGCTTCGAACAATGGTGGCGCCACTACATTCGCATTGTATCTGGAGCTGACCCGCCTGGCTGAACGACAGGAAACCGGTCAGTGGTCTGTGCTCGCTGCACACATGCAACCGAACGGCCTATGCGCGGAGGGCATTTATGCGCAGGGCCTGAAACTCGATTCCATGACGGCGTATTATCGGCTGTCCACGGCATTGCCGCTGCTGACCATCCGATGCATGGGCGGACAGGCAGTCAAGGGCAAAGGCGAGTCGCCTGCCACGCGCATTGCGGCCTTGTCCGCCACGGCGCAGCAACTGTCAGAGGGCCTGCTTATAGGTCAGTTTGAGGCTCTTCTAGCGAGCCAGTCAAAAAATCTCAAGGGGCCTTTCCTGACGCCGAGTGTATATAGCGCCTATTGGCGGGAAACGTTTTATGGCGGTTTGTATGCAAACTTTAAATTTGCCCTAGAACAACGTGATGTCATCGCCGAAGCCCAGGCAATAGCCGAAAATACTGCCAGCGCTAGTGATGCAATCTATGCAAAAACATTGGCAG
Organism: Gammaproteobacteria bacterium; assembly: GCA_050738295.1. Taxonomy (GTDB): domain Bacteria; phylum Pseudomonadota; class Gammaproteobacteria; order JAKDMP01; family JAKDMP01; genus JBAUSV01. The sequence goes on along the minus strand of JBOHZI010000010.1, from coordinate 10,697 downwards.
CGTGGGAAAAAAGCATGATAGCAGCTTGGCACGGGGCTATAAATCCTGTTACAGCTGTAATGAATACGAAAAATGAAACGAACCTAGCACCGGAATTAAAGTTGCAATTGGTTGGTTTGGCAATAGACACGAACTCTACTCTGGATAAAACAAATGCTGAAGCCATAGCGCGCACTACCCTGGAACTTGACAGCCGTCCTGCAGTACTCGAACCGCTGGCGGATTTGCTTTGGAATAACTTGGCAGCCATCAGGCCCGCAATTAGATTGTACAAGATGGCCGTAGCCGAATCGGCACGACCTGGTTATCTGGCCGCGTGGCTGGCAGGTTATCTCGAGGGAGACAAGGGCTTGCTAACGATAGCGCGAGATCCAAACGTCTCCGCCTTAGTGCGGGCCAATGCGCTGAATCAGATCAGACACCCAGAAGCACACGCGCAGCAAGTTATCCGTGATTTTGAATCGACGCTTGAACAAGCGTCAAAGGCGCAATCCGCAAAGATATATAAAGAATATCTCGCTGCCTTGCACCGGATGCAAATGCCTGGTTACGAAGTCTCTGTAGCATACCGTTATACGCACAGTCTGCCCACCTACGCTCCATCGCTGGGAGTCGTAGAGGCTCATGTCTACCTGGCACGCGCATATCGTCATGACGGCAATCTCAAAATGGCGTGGCAAACGATTGCTCCTCAGCTTTCCAGTTGGAAAGGCGATGCCCTTGCAGAAGGCGTAAGAATTCTGAGGGCAATGAATCATCCAAAAAGAGCCGAGTTGTTGGCTCAGGATCTCCATGATCGCTACCCCGATAGCTTGTCTCTCCTCTTGCCGCTTGTGGCAGTTCAATGGCAAATGAAGGAATACACGAAAGCCGCAAAAACCCTGATGGAATGGAACAAACCCCAACTTGATTCCCACTGGGATCCGGAGGCTTCAAATGCCTTTGTCAAGACATTCTCAGGGCGGGAAAAAGCTCGACGAAATGCACTGAAAGCGCTGATAAAAGAGCATATAAAACCGCGCCAAATGTTAATGCTGGTTTACTTTCTTGCACAGAAGGGAGATTGGCAAGGCGCATATGAAACTGTATTAAAAATTCCCGCACAAAACGCCAATAGTCGTATAGGCCAGATTGCCCAGGCTTATTCATATCTACTGAAATGGAAAGGGAGGAAAAAAGCCGAAGTCTGGCTCTCGAAACAGGTTCCGCAGCGTTACCGAATGTTGTTGTGCATGTATTTATATGATGTTCATGCTTACAGTGGCTTGTGGCAGTTCACACATCTTTCGAGAACCTCAATGGACGATCATACAGTGTTCAACTGGATCTTGAGAGCCGCTGCGTATCTACAGGGCGCAAAGATTCCGCAGGACAAAGTCACCGAACTAAGAAATTATTTCGCGCAAAAAATTCCAACAGCACTCATAGCGACGCGGCATATGGAACTGGGGCGCTATTTAATGACAAACGACGGGAAACTGTCATTTCTTGACAAAAAGCTTTCGCGACGGGCATTGACTGAAACGGCCTATTATCTCGCGTTACGCGCAGCTCACGAAGGTCATTACGCGCAGGCTGAAACTTGGCTGCGAGTTAGCGTCAGCGGTTATTTCATGCATGACGGAGAGTTCTATTGGGCGCTAAAGCTTTTGAGTGCTTGGGGAAATAGCGAGCGTTCGCCCTTGATACTACGCTCGGAAGGACGCCTTTTCCAGCCTCCTTTCGCCAGACCAACCAAGAATAGCTCAAGATTGTTGCAAGAATCGCCAGTGACGAGCGGAACATAGCGCGTCTCATAAGGCTTCAAAGTCACTAACCAGCCCAATAGGACTGGCGCAACGAATGGGCGATTGAACTCCAGCCCGGCGACGCCATCGAAATCCGCACCCCCGGCGCCGGCGGTTTCGGCAAGAGCCGTTAGACTGGGAACAAACGAACACGGTGCGATAGTTTTGCCGCCACATGCGCAGCTCCACTCGACCTCATCGGCTGAATCGACACTCAAAGCCACATTTGGCTACGACGCATTCCGTGGGCAACAGCGGGAGGTCGTAGCGACAGTCTGCGATGGTGGGGATGCACTGGTGCTGATGCCGACCGGGGGCGGCAAGTCGCTGTGTTACCAAATACCGGCGTTGTTGCGGCCCGGCATCGGAATCGTGGTGTCGCCGCTGATTGCGTTGATGGCCAATCAGGTCGCAGCTTTGCGCCAGGTTGGTGTGGCGGCGGCCTGTCTGAATTCGAGCCTCGAGGCTTCCGCGCAGCGGGACATTGAGCAGCAGATGCTCGCCGGCGAGCTGGATCTGGTTTATGTTGCGCCGGAACGACTGCTTCAGCCGCGTTGTCTCGACCTGCTCGCGCGCTGCGAGGTTGCTCTGATCGCCATCGACGAGGCGCATTGCGTGTCGCAATGGGGGCACGATTTTCGTCCCGAGTATCTGCAACTGGCAGCGCTTGCCGAGCACTTCCCCGGTGTGCCGCGCATCGCACTCACAGCGACCGCCGATCTGCCGACGCGCGCAGAAATTGTCGAACGGCTGCGCATGCCGAACGCCCGCATTTTCGTCCACAGCTTCGACCGACCCAATATCCGTTACCGCGTCGCCGAGCGCAACGACGGAGGCCGACAATTGCAGCGCTTTATCCACGACGAACATCCCGATGAGGCCGGCATCGTGTATTGCCTTTCGCGAGCGAAGACCGAACGCACCGCCGAACGGCTGGCGGCACAGGGCGTGACCGCCTTGCCATACCACGCAGGCTTGACGCACGCGGTGCGCGAACGCAACCAACGCCGTTTTCTGCTGGAGGACGGCGTTGTGATCGTGGCGACGATTGCGTTCGGCATGGGCATCGACAAGCCCGACGTGCGCTTTGTCGCGCATCTGGACATGCCCGCGAGTATCGAAAGTTACTACCAGGAAACCGGCCGCGCCGGACGCGATGGCCAGCCCGCCGATGCGTGGATGCTCTACGGTCTGAACGATGCGGTGCAGCGGCGACGCATGATCGAGCAATCCGAAGCGAACGAGGAACGCAAACGCGTCGAGCGGCAAAAGCTCGACGCCATGCTCGCCTACTGCGAGCTCGCCACCTGTCGGCGAATCAATTTGCTGCGTTATTTCGGCGAACAACCGGAGGGCGCATGCGGCAACTGTGATACCTGCCTCGCACCGCCCGAGACCTGGGATGCAACCGAAGCCGCACGCAAGCTGCTCTCCGCCGTGTATCGCACCGGTCAGCGCTTCGGCGCCAATTACCTGATCGAACATCTGCGCGGCGAAACGAGTGAGCGCGCCGAGCGGTTCGGCCACACGAAGTTATCCACCTTCGGTGTCGGTGAGGATCTGACGGCGAAGCAGTGGCGTTCGGTCATTCGCCAGTTGGTCGCGCGAGGCTACCTTGAAACCGATACGGAGGGCTATGGCGGACTGCGGTTCGACCGTGATGCCGAAGTTCTGCTGCGCGGCGAACACAATGTGCGACTGCGCCACGATCGCAAACCGCAACGCAAACGCAGCCGGCAGGAAAGGGCGTCGGCCGATATTGCTCCGGCGGATGAAGGGTTGTGGGAGGCCCTGCGCGACACACGCCGCCGCCTGGCCGACGAGCAGAGCGTGCCGGCCTTCATGATTTTCTCCGACGCCACGCTGCGGGAAATGCTCGCCCACCGTCCCACCACCGAAGCCAACTTCCTCGACATCAACGGCGTCGGCGACAAAAAGCTCGCCAGCTACGGCAATGCCTTCCTCGAAACCATCGCCCTGGATGGACTCGCCGGCGGTAAGACGGCGCTAGAATGAGAACAAATCAGAGCCTGGGATAAAGGCAATGAGAAAAAGAGATTTGATTTTCGGCATAGCGCATCAGGTTGCCTGTGGAGCGATTGTGTTGTGCGTTATCACTGGTGGGGTGGTGTTTGCACAGGCAGATTCGGCGCCGGTCGTGCGTCATTTGATGGTGCACCCCAATGAAACACGGTCGGTACGCGGAAAAGACTTCAGGCTGCACAAGATACAGGCCAAGGATGCCTCTGGCGCCATTATAAAAGTGCCCGCCAAAGCGGTAGATATTCACACTGGGGTTCCGTCATGGGACGATGTCGATATCCACAAGGTGCTCCCTTTTACCTCATCTCTTCCTGAAAAGATTCGGCATAAAGTTTCTCTTTTTTACAGCAACTCCTTTGGTTGGGTTGTCGTGCCTCACGGATGGCTTTTATGGAGTGCGGGCGTGGGTGGAGATGGCGGTGCTGGAATTACTTTCCGGGCACCAACCGGTTGGGCTGGCGGTTGGATGGAGATCGAGTCAGATCCCGTGTGTGAGTGGTGTATCTGGTATGTAACAAATGGTTTGGTGCCCGTCGCCTTCAAACTTGTAGGTAAAGATTATCAACGGGACACTCCACCGGTATCAAAACTGGTGCCGAAGCCTGAATTACTTAAATACCCCAATCCCTGCATGGCCATTTTGCAATACAAACCCCCAAAGTCTCCGCTGACCATACGTGCTGTCGTCCAACTGAACGATCATAAGGATCTATGGGCTAGCGCCCTTTATCTAGCACTGCCCGATAAAAAGCAGGCCTTGGCAGATTACCTAATAAATCGCTATAGGGACATCCATATAGGGGGCTGTAGGCAGGCCTAGTATCATTAGGGCGAGTTTGAGCGAGATCGGACCGTGGATAGAGCTATCGACAGTGCGGCTGCCCCGCCGCCCGTAGGCCATTACCCGCACGCGCGGCGCCTGGGGCGCTTGCTGTTTTTGTCAGGCGTGGGCCCGCGCAAGCCGGGTACTAACGAGATTCCCGGCGTTACCTTCGACGCGGCGGGTCGCGTGGTGGCCCATGATATCGCGGCGCAGACGCGCTCGGTGTTCGAGAATGTCGAGGCGATTCTGGAAGCCGCCGACCTCGGCCTTGCGGATCTGGTGGACGTGACGGTGTTTCTGACCGACATGGCGCGGGATTTCAAGACCTTCAATGCCGAGTGGGCAGGGCGGTTTCCGGAGAATCCGCCCTGCCGCACGACCGTTGAGGTGGGTGCACTGCCGACGCCGATTGCCGTCGAGCTCAAGTGCATCGCAGCCTATCCGGAGGAGTGAACGTATGAATGTATTGACGCCATTTCCCCTGCTGCCCTGGATCGAGGAGCATCGGCATTTGCTCAAGCCGCCGGTGGGCAACAAGCAGATATTCGAGAACGACGAATTCATCGTGATGGCGGTCGGCGGGCCCAACAGTCGCAAGGATTATCACCACGATGCCGGGCCGGAATTGTTCTACCAGCTCGAAGGCGAGATGCTATTGAAAACCATGCAGGACGGCAAGCCGGTGGATATCCCGATCCGCGCGGGCGAGATGCTGCTCCTGCCCGGCACCGTGCCGCACTCCCCGCAACGCTTCGCGAATTCGGTCGGCCTGGTAGTAGAGCGCCGTCGTCAGGTCGGCGAGAAGGACGGCCTGCTCTGGTTCTGTGAACAATGCCACACCAAGCTCTACGAGGAATACTTCGTACTTAAAAGTATCGAGAAGGACTTCCCGCCGGTCTTCGATCGCTTCTTCGGCAACGCCGAACACCGCACCTGCAAAGCCTGCGGCACCGTCATGCAACCCCCCGAATGAAATTCCCCGCTGACCGCCCGCAACCAAACTCCCTCGCTAACGGAAAGGTGGATCAGGCATGTTGACGGTTGATATGCATACGCATATTTTGCCGCCGGAGTTGCCGGATCTTGCGAGCCGGTATGGCTACGGCGGGTTCATTTCCATCGAGCCGCACGGCACGGGTTGCGCGCGGATGATGCGCGACGGCAAGCACTTCCGCGACATTGAAGCGAATTGCTGGGCACCGGAGACGCGGATCGCCGAATGCGATGCCATGGGCGTGGATGTACAAGTGCTTTCGACTGTGCCGGTGATGTTTTCCTACTGGGCGCAGGCCGAGCACGCGCTCGATCTTGCGAAACGTCTCAACGATCACATTGCCGAACTTGTCGCACGGCATCCAAAGCGTTTCATCGGCCTCGCAACCGTGCCGATGCAGGATTCCGATCTGGCCGTAGCCGAGTTGGAGCGTGCGGTGAACGAGCTGGACTTGGCGGGCGTGGAAATCGGCACGCACGTCGAGCAGTGGAACCTCGACGATCCGCGATTCGAACCGTTCTGGGAGGCTTGCGAACGCCTGGACGCAGCCGTGTTCGTGCATCCGTGGGACATGATGGGCCGGCGCGACATGAGCAAGTACTGGCTGCCGTGGTTGGTGGGGATGCCGGCCGAGACCAGCCGCGCGATCTGCTCGCTCATTTTCGGCGGCGTGCTCGAACGGCACCCGAAGATTCGCTTTGCCTTTGCCCATGGTGGAGGCGCCTTCCCGCACACCATCGGACGTATCGAACACGGCTTCGATGTGCGCCCCGACCTGTGCGCGGTGGACAACGATATCAGCCCACGCGAATACGTGCGCAAAATCTATTACGATTCCCTGCTGCACGATCCGGCCGCGATGCGTTATCTGCTGGAACTTGCCGGCCCGGAACGGGTGTGTCTGGGTACCGATTATCCGTTCCCGCTGGGCGAGCTCGAACCGGGAGCATTGATTAGGTCGCTGGGGCTTGAAGCCGGGATTGAAGCACGGCTGCGAGCGGGTACGGCGCTGGAATGGCTGGGCCTGGCTGCAGAGCAGTTTCACCGTGGCGATTGAACTCACGTACAGTGGACGACGCTATCGCACCACCGTGTCGATGGCGAGCGATATTGCCTTGCCGCTGGCCTTCGATGCAACGGGGCCGCAAGCCTTTGGTGCGCCCGCCGCCGCGTCCACGCCGCTAGCCGTGGGTGCGTTCAGTGGCCGGGTCGCGACCGGTGCGAGTTGCAATGCCTCGGTGCTGAGCGTCACCCCGCACGGCAACGGCACGCATACCGAAAGCGTGGCACACCTGGTCGAGGACGGCCCGGCAGTGCCCGCGTTGCTCACCGGCGGCTGGATGCCCGCCTGGCTGGGGAGCGTGGAGGCCGCGTCGGGCGCGATCAAGGCGCCGACGCTTGAACCGATAGTGAACACCGCACAGGCGGCGGGTGCCGTGGCGCTGATCCTGCGCACCTTGCCGAATAGGAGCGAGAAAATGCAACGCGACTATACGGGCGATACTGCGCCCGCCTTTTTCAACGCGGACGCAGCGCAAGCGGTGGCGGGCGCCGGTATTGAGCACTGGCTTGTCGATCTGCCCTCGCTCGATCGTCTGGACGATCCGGCCTTGCCCACACATCGCGCCTTTTTCGGTCTGCCTGCGGGTTCACACAGCGTGCGCGACGCCCGCCGACGGCAGTGCACGGTGACCGAATTGATTTATGTGGCGGACGAACTGATGGATGGTCTGTATTTGCTCGACCTCCAGGTTCCGCGCTGGCAACTGGAAGCCGTGCCCAGCCGTCCGCTTTTGATGGCAGCCGAATTACTTGAGGATGATGCATGAAAGAAGACTGGATGCGCCTCGCGCAAGAGCGTGACGCGGCCGATTCGCTAACCCGTTTCGGCGAACGTTTCGAACGCCCGCTCGGAACGGATGGACGGCCCGCAACGTATCTGTGCGGGCATTCGCTCGGACTGCTTCCACGTACCGCTCGTACGCTGGTGGAAGAAGAGTTTGCCGACTGGGCGCAGTACGGTGTGGAAGCGCACACCCGCGCGCGCCGTCCCTGGGTGAGTTACCACGAACAATTGACGCCGCTTGTCGCGCGCATCGTGGGTGCTCGCGAGCACGAAGTGGTGGTCATGAATTCGCTCACAACCAATCTGCATTTGATGATGGTGTCGTTTTATCGCCCCACGCCCGAACGGCACGCCATCGTGATCGAAAAAGGGGCGTTTCCCTCGGACCGTTATGCCATGGTGTCGCAGCTCGCGTATCACGGCTACGGCAGCGAGGCGTTGATCGAAATCGCGCCACGCGAAGGCGAATCCTGCGTGCGCGAGGAAGACATCGAAGCGCTGCTCGCGCGGGAAGGCGAACGGGTAGCGCTGGTGCTTTGGCCCGGTGTGCAGTACCTCAGCGGCCAGGCCTTCGACCTGGCGCGCATTGCCAGGGCCGGGCATGGCGTAGGTGCGACGGTCGGCTTCGACCTCGCGCACGCAGTCGGCAATCTGGTGCTTGATCTGCACGGCTCCGATGCTGATTTCGCCGTGTGGTGTAGCTACAAATACCTCAACGGCGGCCCGGGAGCGCCCGGCGGCTGCTTCGTGCACGAACGTCACGGACGTAATTTTTCGGGCCCGCGCTTCACTGGCTGGTGGGGTCACGACAAGGCGGCCCGCTTTGCGATGGAGCCCGATTTTGTCGCCATTCCGAGTGCGGAAGCCTGGCAGTTGTCCAACCCGCCGGTGTTCGCGCTCGCGCCGTTGCTCGCCTCACTCCGGCAATTCGACGAGGCCGGGATGACCGCGCTGCGCGCGCGTGCCGAACAATTGACCGGCACACTCTACGATGCGTTGGCGGTGGAGTTGGGCGATGCCATTGACATTCTCACGCCGGAAGAACCCGATGCCCGCGGTTGTCAGCTTTCGATCCGGGTGCGCCGCCCGCGCGACGTCGCCCGTGCCCTCTTTGACGGGTTGACCGCCGCCGGCGTGATCGGCGACTGGCGCGAGCCGGGCATCATCCGCCTCGCCCCGGTGCCGCTCTACAACACGCACGCCGACTGCGCGCGGGCCGTCGCGGCACTGCGGGAGACACTCTACAGTGTCGGCTGAGCCGCGCATCACGATTGCCGGCGCCGGTCTGGCAGGCCCGCTGGCGGCACTGTTGTTGGCGCGACGCGGCTGGCGCGTCACACTGATCGAGCGCCGCTCCGACCCGCGTCGCAGCGAGGCGTTGGGTGGCCGTTCGATCAATCTCGCGCTCGCTGCCCGTGGCCTCAAGGCTTTGACCGCGGCCGGACTGGAAGCCGAGGTGGCGCCGCTGCTGATTCCCATGCGCGGACGCCGGATTCACCAACGCGATGGCAGCGGTGAGTTGTTGCCCTACGGTCAGCGCGAGCACGAAGTCATCTACTCCGTCTCGCGTGCCGAGCTTAACCGCCTGCTGGTAGACACGGCGGCGGCGACCGGGCGAGTCGAACTTCAGTTTGATTGCGCGGTGAGCGATTACGACCCCGACAACGGCATGCTGGAATGGGACGATATCCATGGACAGCGGCAACGCAGTGAAGCCGCACCGCTCATCGCCACGGATGGCGCCGGCTCCGTGCTGCGCCGTGCCATGCAGTCGCGCGGGCGGATCGAGACTCGCGAAGAACTGTTGACTCATGCCTACAAGGAACTGACCATCGCCCCCGCCACCGACGGTACTCACCGCCTCGAACGTGAGGCGCTGCATATCTGGCCGCGGGGCGGGTTCATGCTGATTGCCCTGCCCAATCTCGATGGCAGTTTTACGGTGACATTATTCCTCTCGCGCGGGGGAACGCCAAGTTTTGCGAGTCTGACCGATGCGGATTCGGTGGAACGATTTTTCGCGAACGAGTTCGGCAATGCGGCGCCGCTGATCGAACACCTGACGGACACTTTCTTTGCCAACCCCACGGGTGTGCTGGGCACGGTGTATGCCGAGCCGTGGCATGTTGCGGACAAGCTGTTGCTCCTTGGCGATGCCGCACACGCCATCGTGCCGTTTCACGGCCAGGGCATGAATGCCGCGTTCGAGGATTGTCGCCTGCTTGCCGAACGCCTGACGCCGGATGCCGGCGTGGGCCACGTGTTCGAAGCGTTTTCCCGCGATCGCAAGGCTGATGCCGATGCCATCGCCCGCATGGCACTCGAAAATTATGTGGAGATGCGCGACACCGTGCGCAACCCGGGCTTCGCCCTGCGCAAGGCGCTCGGCTTCGAGCTTGAACGACGCTGTCCGGACCGGTTCGTGCCGCGTTACTCGATGGTGATGTTTCACCACCTGTCGTATGCGGAGGTGGAACGTCGCGGCGATATTCAGAAAACCCTGCTCGGAGAATTAACACGGGATCACGAACAGCTGTCAACGATCGATCTGGGTGCCGCTGAGCAGATGGTGCGCGAACGCCTTACCCCTTTTGTCCATGAGAGCTGAAGCAAGAGGCGTTGTAGGAACACAGATAAATTGAAAAATTTCCGGGTCGTATCAGCATCATATAAAGCACACTTGCTTATACTGGCGTCAAACCGTTTCAGACCGACATGAATTCGGCGGGTGGCCCTTCCTTATGCAGGCGCAACATGAATTCAAAGAGTGCATCGGCAGACATTGGCGGTGCAAAAATATAACCTTGTACAGCCTGATAACGCATGCGTCGCAACGCCTTCAACTGAACCTTGGTTTCGACGCCTTCGGCAACCAATTCGATCCCCATCGCCCGGCTCAAAATCGAAACGGTATGCACGATAGCGGTGTTCTTGGTGTCCACCGATAGTCCCCGAATGAAAGATTGATCGACCTTTATGATATCCACGATAAAGCGTGACAGATAACTCAAGCTCGAATAGCCGGTTCCGAAATCATCCAACGCGACATTCACCCCAAGCGCTTTGATGTTCGATAACGTAGCCGCACGCTGCTGCAAATGATCGACCAGCATGGTTTCGGTGATCTCTATCTCCAGAGCCTCTCCCGGAACGCCGTGTTTTCTCAATAGAGCCACAACCGCATCGGAAAAATGACTGTCATCC
>JBOHZI010000009.1:0-19712 GCA_050738295.1 Gammaproteobacteria bacterium | reverse complement strand
CGATACGGTGGCGAAGGACGATTCGCTGATCACGCTGGAATCGGACAAGGCGACGATGGATGTGCCGGCACCGTTCGCGGGCAAGGTGAGCGAGGTGAAGGTCAAGGTCGGCGAGAAGGTGAGCGAGGGGGATGTGATTGCGGTGGCCGAAGAGACCTCCGACTCAGACTCCGAATCCGATGAGGACGCAGACACCGAAAGTGATTCCAAGTCCAGGCAGAAGGGCGCAGGCAAGGACGAGGCGAAAACCGAAGACGAACCTGACCAGAAAGCGAAGTCCGAAAAGAAAACCAAAAAGAAAGCTGAATCCGGGTCGGACTCTGATTCGGATGCAGACGCTGACACCGAAGGCGATTCCGACTCCGAGCAGGAGGCCGCAAGCAAGGACGAGGAGAAAACCGAAGACGACACTGAAAAGAAAGCGAAACCGGGGAAGAAAACCGACAAGAAAACCGAACCCGATACGAAATCGTCGCAAAAATCGTCGTCGAGCGAATCGCAGACGTCCACAAAGCGGGCACCGCCGGTGGTCGAGCGCGCATCGATGGTCAAGGCGCATGCAGGGCCGAGCGTACGCAAGTTCGCCCGTGAACTCGGTGTGGATTTGTCTCGCGTGCAGGGCTCCGCGCGCAAGGGACGCATCACGCAAGAGGACGTCAAGGCCTTCGTCAAGTCGTCCATGCGCAGTGGCGGCAGCGGTGGGGGTTTGCCGCGCGTGCCCGAGGTGGATTTTTCACGCTTTGGCGAGATCGAACATAAGCCGTTGTCTCGCATCAAGCGCATTGCCGGGCCGCGTCTGCAGGCTGCCTGGGTCAATGCGCCGCATGTCACCCAGCACGACGAGGCCGACATCACGGTGATGGAAGACGTGCGCAAGGCGATGAAGAAGGCGGCGGCGGAACGCGACATCAAACTCACGCCGCTGGCGTTTCTGGTGCGGGCCGTCGTGCTCGCGCTCAAGGCGTTCCCCGATTTCAATGCCTCGCTCGACCCGTCGGGTGAAGCGATTGTGCTCAAGCACTACTTTCATATCGGGTTTGCGGTTGATACCGACGAGGGCTTGATGGTGCCCGTCATTCGAGACGCTGACCAGAAGTCCTTGCTCGACATCGCTGGTGAACTGGCGTCGCTCGGTGAAAAGGCACGCGAAGGCAAGCTTAAGCGCGAAAATATCGAAGGCGGGTGCTTCTCCATTTCCAGCCTGGGCAGCATCGGCGGCACGGCGTTCACGCCTATCGTGAATGCGCCCGAGGTGGCGATCCTCGGTGTTTCGCGTGCCGAGATGAAACCGAAGTGGAACGGCAGCGATTTCGAGCCGCGCCTGATGTTGCCGTTGTCGCTGTCCTACGACCACCGCGTGATCGACGGCGCGATGGCGGTACGCTTTACCCGCCACCTGGCGGAGACGCTGGAAACCCTGAGTGGCCTGGTCGGCTGAAGCCGGCGAAACGCTTATTTCGGAGTAAACGATGGCACGAGAGATCAAGCTGCCCAACATTGGCGATTTCGATGCAGTAGAGATCATCGAGGTGCTGGTGAGTGCGGGCGATACGGTGGCGAAGGACGATTCGCTGATCACGCTGGAATCGGACAAGGCGACGATGGATGTGCCGGCACCGTTTGCGGGCACACTGAGCGAAGTGAAGGTGAAGGTCGGCGAGAAGGTAAGCGAAGGCGATGTGATTGCGGTGGCCGAGGAGACCTCGGAGTCTCAGCCAGATGCCGAGTCCGAGTCTGATGCCGGCTCTGATGGCGAATCCAGGTCGGAATCAGAGGACAAAAAAGAAGAGCCTGCCGAGTCCGACTCTGAAGATACCGAAGAGACAGATGCGGCCGAGGACGAAACGTCGGCACAAACCGAACCTTCTGGCACCGATGCTGAACAGGAACAGGACATGGCATCGCCGCAGCCTGATGACGAGGCCTTCGAAAAGGCCAGTGGCGAGGCCGATACGAGTTGTGATGTGCTGGTGTTGGGCGCAGGCCCCGGTGGCTACACGGCGGCTTTTCGTGCCGCCGACCTGGGTCGCGATGTGGCGCTGATCGAGGCGCGCGAACGTCTCGGCGGTGTGTGCCTCAACGTTGGTTGCATTCCCTCCAAGGCACTGCTGCATGCGGCGGAAGTGATCGAACAGGCTCACGCCATGCAGGCCAACGGCGTGAGTTTCGGCAAACCGAAAATCAATCTCGACGGCGTGCGCACGTTTGAGCAGAACGCGGTCAAGAAGCTCACTAGCGGGCTCGCCCAGATGGCGAAGCAACGCAAGGTGAACGTTGTCCACGGTTACGGCCGCTTTACCGGTTCGCATCTGCTCGAAGTCGGCGAAGGCAAGAAGAAGCAGACGATTGCATTTCGGCAGGCCATTATTGCCGCCGGATCGGAACCGTCGCGTCTGCCGGAGCAGCCGGACGATCCGCGCATCATGGATTCGACCGACGCACTGGAACTCGCTGACATTCCAAAGAAGCTGCTCGTTGTTGGCGGCGGCATCATCGGCCTCGAAATGGCGCAAGTCTATGCCGCGCTCGGTTCGGCTGTCACCGTGGTCGAACTCACCGACGGGCTCATGCCCGGCACCGATCGCGACCTGGTGCGGGTGTACCAGAAGCAGGTGAAAGATGTGTTCGAGGCAGTGCATCTGAAGACCGGCGTCAAGGAACTCAAGGCGCAGAAGAACGGCATACACGCGCGCTGCGAAGGCCCCGATGGCGGGTGGGGCGGCATCTTCGACCGCGTGCTCGTTGCGGTCGGACGCAGCGCCAACGGCAAGGACATTGGCGCCGACGCTGCCGGCGTATCGGTTGACGACCGTGGCCTGGTGTCGGTGGACAGCCAGATGCGCACTAATGTTGATCACATCTTCGCCATCGGCGATATCGTGGGCCAGCCGATGCTCGCGCACAAGGCGAGTCACGAAGGCAAGGTCGCAGCGGAAGCCGCGTGCGGCGAGCGCAGTCACTTCGACGTGCGTGCCATCCCCTCCGTCGCCTACACACACCCGGAAGTGGCGTGGGCCGGCGTCACCGAGACCGAAGCCAAGGAAAAGGGCATCGGCCTCGACAAGGCCGTGTTCCCGTGGCAGGCCAACGGCCGCGCACTCACGTTGGGCGTTGACGGCGGTATGACCAAGCTGCTCTTCGACAAGGACAACGGGCGCATTGTCGGCGCCGGCATCGTCGGTCCGAACGCGGGCGAACTGATTGCCGAACTGGTGCTCGCCATCGAGATGGGCTGCGACGCCGAAGACATCGCACTCAGCATCCATCCGCATCCGACACTCTCGGAAAGCGTCGGCATGGCCGCCGAAGTCGCCGCCGGCACCATCACCGACCTCTATCTGCCTAATAAACGCTGACACGCGAATGACCCAAGAGAAAGAGCACCCCGATTTAACCGAACTCGCACGCGGTACGGACGATATCCTCAAGCGCGAGGAGCTGGACGAAAAGCTCAAAAGCGGGCGCAAACTGGTTATCAAGGCCGGGTTCGATCCCACGGCGCCGGATTTGCACCTCGGCCATACCGTTCTTTTGAACAAGATGCGCCAGTTCCAAGAACGCGGCCACGAGGTGGTGTTTCTGATCGGCGATTTCACCGGCATGATCGGCGATCCCTCCGGGCGCAGCGCGACCCGCCCGACGCTTACGCGAGAAGAACTCCAGCACAATGCGCAGACCTATGCCGAACAGGTGGGCAAGATACTCGATCTGGACAAAATCCGGATCGCGTTCAACAGTGAATGGTTGGGTAAACTCGACGGCGCCGATCTGATTCGACTCGCCGGTCAGATCACGGTCGCGCGCATGTTGGAGCGTGACGATTTCGAAAAGCGTTACAAGGCCGGCGATCCGATTTCACTGCACGAGTTCATGTACCCGCTGGTGCAGGGCTACGACTCGGTGGCGCTCAAGGCCGATGTAGAGCTCGGCGGTACCGATCAGCGTTTTAATCTGCTGGTGGGCCGGCAGTTGCAAAGCAGCCACGGGCAGAAGCCGCAAGTGGTAATGACGATGCCGATTCTGGAAGGCCTGGACGGCGTACAGAAGATGTCCAAATCGCTCGGCAACGCGATCGGGCTGACCGAAGCGCCGGACGAGATGTTCGGCAAGATCATGTCCGTGTCCGACGAGATGATGTGGCGTTATTTCGAGCTGCTCTCGTTCCGGCCACTAGGCGAGATAGAGAAGCTTAAACGCGATGTGGAGGCGGGTACCAATCCGCGCGACGTGAAATTCCAGATCGCCGAGGAAATCACCGCCCGCTTCCATGGCGCGACTGCGGGGCGCAAGGCACAAGAAGCTTTCGTTGCCCGCTTCGCACAAGGACAGGTACCCGAGGACATGCCGGAATTTACCCTGTCCGGCGGCCAGAAACTACCGGCTCTGCTCAAGGCAGCCGATCTGGTTCCGAGCGCCAGCGAAGCCAACCGCATGCTCAAGCAGGGCGCCGTAAAAGTGGACGGCGAACGCGTCACCGACCGCGAGCAGGTGCTCGCACCAGGCACCTACGTAGTACAGGTAGGCAAGCGCCGCTTCGCCCGCGTCACGGTAACGTCCTAGTCGGTTTTCCCCGCGCCGGTTGTGCCGCCCGACACCAGCCGGGACGACATGTTGCTTAGCCCGAAATGCATGATTACGGATTGTGATGTCAACGCTTGTTCGGCGTCAGGAGAGGGTCTAACGGTCAGCGTAGCCTTGGCAAAGCTTATTTTTTCAAGTACGGATTGATCGTTGTATACACTCGGCGTCCATTTGACAATCAACCCTGAATTCTTCTGTTTGGTGCCGATTTTACGCCCTCCCGTAAACAGGATTTTTTTCGATGAAAGTAACGTGCCGTAGATAAATACGTTTCCGCCTTTCAGTTTAATTGCGGAGATCGGTCGCCCTTTGGATGTTGTCGTAAAAGCCACGGATTGTCCATGATTTTCGGATGCGGTCGAGCCGTAGAGGCACAGTTTTTGATCGGCAAGCGCCAAGACGTTAGCAGGGTCGAGACCGTCGACGTAGTGATAGAGTGTCGCCGATTCGACCGACTCTTTCCAGTCGAGGCGAACCAGCAGGGCGGTATGTTCGCCATTAGGCTGCGTCGCACTGGCTATGATCAACGGACCCTGGTTCAGTTTTGCGAGGCCGACCGGAACTTCATCGCCGGGCATGTGTAATACGGCGGAATGGGTGAGGCGCCCGTCCGCTGTCAGATCGAACAGCGTCATGTCGTTACGGGTTTTGTCATATCCTACGCCAAGAATATGTTTATCGGGTAGCTCGATCAGGTATTGCAGAAAGCTAATTTCATGTGAGTTGTCTAGGGTTGTGAACCAGACTTGGTTGCCCGAGGCATCCAACCGCAAAACAGTGCCACGCCATTGTCCGTCTATAAAGCTGGATCCTGCCAAGGCATAACCGCCGTCGGAGAGGCTGATGCCGTCCGTAAAGGATGTAAACATCTTTGTTTTGCCCTTGTCGAGAGCGCCGCCCCATTGTGGGGTTCCCTGCGCGTCTATTTTCTCGTAGACAGGGTGCAGATCCAGACCGAGTCCATCCGTTATGAACGAGTTCCCATAGAGCAGTGCGCCACCGTCAGCTGTCGGGATCATGCCGAGATTGTTGTTGAAGACATCGTCGATCTGATAGGTACGTGCCCAGTTCAGCGTCTGCCCGTTGAGAGTATGTATTACTAACGAGTCAACCTGTGGATTTCTGCCGCCCAAGGCATACGCATGTCCGCTGTATAGACATGAACGGTCGGCATGACATACAATCTGATCGATCAAACTGTCTTGCGATCCGTAAAAGTAGTCCATGGTCAGGCCGGCTTCTGCGTCCGCCTTGCTTGATAGTGGTACCAAGGTAATGTGATCGTTGAGCGGTGGTGGCGTAACACAAGCTGCCAGAAAGACGATTGTGGTCAAGGGCAGGATAAAACGAAAATTTCCGTATCGCATTTGGCGTCTCCCTGAATTTTCAAGCAGGGAGGCACGTGGCCTGTCTGCTAACTAAGGTTAATTATGCACAGTTATTCTGATTTTTGTCCAGAATGGCTGTGCTACTGCTGTTTTAATGCTGCGTCCTTGACGGCGGCGGCGACGGCAGCGTGCACGGATTTGTCTAGCACATGCGGCAGCAGTTCATTCGGGGGTGCGAGTTCGGCCAGCGTGTGAGCTGCGGCCAGGTACATGGCGTTGGTGAAACGTTTGGCGCGTGCGTCGAGTGCGCCGCGGAACAGGGCCGGGAAGCCCAGGGCGTTGTTGACGCTGCGTCCGTCCGTGGCGAAGGCCGCGCCCTGGGCGAGCGCCACGTGAGGTTCGATTTCGGATTCGGGATTGGAGAGCGCGAAGATGATTTGTCCCTTGCGCACCATCTCCGGTTTGATCAAACCTTTCACCCCGGTGGTGGCGATTACGATGTCGGCCTTCTGCATGAGGTCGTCGAGGTTGGCACGGTGACCACCGAGTTCTTCGAGCCGATCCAGGGCTGAATCGCGCTTGTCCGTGCCGATGACCTGGCGTACCCCGTAGTGCAGCAACAACTGGGCAATGCCAAGGCCGGCCGCGCCGAGACCGATGTGGCCGACGACGGCGTCGTCCAGTGATTTCTTTACCCGGTATGTCGCTGTCAGCAGAGCACCGAGGGTCACGACCGCCGTGCCGTGCTGGTCGTCCTGCATGACCGGTATGTCGAGCGTGTCTGCCAGTGTGTTTTCTATTTCGAAGCATTCCGGGGCCGCGATGTCTTCCAGGTGAATGGCGCCGAACGAGGGCGCGATGGCCTGCACCGCAGCGATGACTTTTGCAGGTTCGGTTTCATCCAGCAGAATCGGTACACCCGAAATGCCTACGAATTTGGAATATATCATCGACTTGCCTTCCATCACCGGCAGGCCGGCGACGGCGCCGATATGACCGAGACCGAGAATGGCAGTGCCGTTAGTAACGATACCCACCGTGTTGCCGAGGTTGGTATATTCCCAAACCTTCTCCGGATTGTCCTGGATGGCAAGGCACACACGCGCGACGCCTGGTGTGTATAGATCGCGCATCTGCTGAGTGGAGTCCAGCGCGACCTTGGAAACGGTTTCGATCTTGCCGCCACGATGGCGGTCGAATACCCGATCCGAGCGTCCCAGGAGGCTGGCGTAGGGCAGGTTCTCGAAGCGTTCATATATCTCTTTGCTGTGGGCTTCGTCCATTTCGACCGTGATTTCCCATACGCTTTTGTCCTGGTCGCGGCGCACCAGGGTGATGTGATCCGTCAGCGCTCCACATTCGCCGATCACAGTAAGCACGCGTCCCAGGTTGCCGGGCTGGTGCAGGGATTCGATAACGAGAATTTCCGGAATCTGCATGGTGTCAGGCTGTGCTTTTTGCAAGAGGCTATTCTAACGGCCCGCTACACGGGCGAGCATGGTGATGACTTCCTCGGGGGTGATGAGCGCCATCGCGCCCGGATCACGCACGCGGGTTCCCCAGGGAACTTCCTCGACGGTCTTGCCGAGGAATTGACGTACAGCGTCGGGGTAGCGGTCGATGCGCCATTGCTGGGAGAGATAGGGTCCGGCGCGGTCCGGATTGGTCGTCGCATAGAGTCCGATCACCGGTGTGCCGACGGCGGTGGCCATGTGGATCGGACCCGAGTCGGGCGAGATCAGCACGCGTGAGCGGGCGATCAGCGCCAGCAGTTGCTTGAGCGTGGTTTTGCCCTGCAAATTTATTATGGGAACGCTGCTGGCGCTTTCAATGGCGGCGGCGGCTTCGGCTTCAACCGTGCTTGGCCCACCGCTGACGATCACCTGCCAGCCGAGTTCGCGCACGGCATATTCAATGACGGGTGCGTAGCGTTCGTATGGCCAGTTGCGCCAGTTGCGGAATCGCGCATTGGCGCACGGGCTGATGAGCAGAGTCGGCGTGTCGTTGGGAATGATCTCGCGGGCCCGGGCTGCGGCTTGAGCAGGGATCGGAATGTTCCACTCCAGGCGTTGCTCGCTGACTCCGAGCGCACGGGCGAAGCCGAAGAAGCTGTCCATGACATGTTCGTGCGGCACGTGTGGAATCTGGTGAGTGGTAAACAGCCATTGATAGTCGTGGGCACGTTCGCGGTCAAAGCCGAGCCGGATCGGCGCACGCAGGCAGCGGCTGGCGAGGCTTGAACGCAGCGACATCTGCATGTGCAGGAGCAGGTCGAACGGCTCGCCGCGCAGCCGTTGGCGCAGGTCGCGGTAGGCGCGCCAACCGGCGGCCTTGTCGAAGGGGATGAATTCGATGCCGGGCACATCGCCGATGAGCTCGGCTTCGAGTTTGCCGATAATCCAGCTAAAGTGTGTCTCGGGCCAGGCGTGGCGCAGGGTCTGAACCACAGGCAGGGTATGGCACGCATCGCCCACTGCGGACAGGCGCAGGATGCAGACGCGTCGGGGCGGAGTATCGAACGTGAGGGCAGCCATGGAATTCAGGAAAACGGTCGTCGACGGAGGCTTCATCCTAGCCGATGCGGCGCTGGAACCCTCTCCGGACTGGTTTGACCCCGCCTACTGGAAGCGTAATGGCTTGGGACAGCCCCTGGGCCGAGGCCGCGGTGTGGCGGTAAGTGCGGGTACAGACGGCCAGTGGGTGCTGCGCCATTACCACCGCGGCGGCGTGCCCGGACGGCTGATTAAAGACAGCTATATCTGGTGCGGTGAGAGTGCGGCACGGCCGGTACGCGAATTGCGCGTGCTTGCAGAGTTGGCCGAGGCCGGTGCGCCGGTGCCGAATCCGGTTGCGGTTCGCGTGGTGCGTTCGGGTCTTTGTTATCGTGGCGACATTCTTGTCACGCGAATCAGGGACGCTCGACCGTTGGCCGAGGTGGCGGCAACACTTCCCGAAGCACGCTGGGCCGAAGTGGGCCGGGCGGTACATCGCTTTCATGCCGCCGGCGGCTGGCACGCGGATCTCAATGCCCGCAATGTGCTCGTTACACCACAGGCGGTATTCGTGATCGACCTCGATCATGGTCGCCGCGGCTGTAGTAACGCCGACAAACAACGCCACAACCTGGACCGCCTCTTGCGTTCACTCCATAAGCTGAACCTGATGCCCGCCGCCGAAAATGGCTGGCGGGCGCTGCTTGAGGCTTATGAGATGGCCGATCCGAGTTAGTGCTTCGTGCTTGCGACGGCGTTCGCGCCCGGGCCGATGTATTTGTTCAGAAATGCCAACATTTTGGTGTATGCCTGCACGCGATGGCCTACCTTGTAGAAGCCGTGGCCTTCTTGTGGAAAATACAGCGTTTCCAGCGGCGTGCCGTGTTTCTTGATGGCGGCGACCATTTCGTCGTAACCCTTGACCGGGGCCCGAACGTCTTGCCCGCCATGCATCAGCAGCACCGGCACCTTGAGTGAGCCGACCTGGTAAACCGGAGAAAATTTCTTCAGCTTGGCGTCGCTGCTGCCGAGTATTTCATGCAGGTAGAGCCGTCCGCTCGCATTACGGTCAATGTCGCCTTTGCGCGTCTTGAGTACGAACAAGTCGTAAACGCCGGAATACCCGATCGTGCACTGGTACAGATCGGGGAAACGTTCGGCGCTCATCAGGGCTGAATAGCCGCCATAGCTGATACCGTAGATGCAGATGCGCTTGGGGTCGGCAACGCCCTGTTTGATTGCCCAGTTCACGCCATCGGTCACATCGTCCTGCATCGTGTCGCCCCAGTGTTGAATGCCCAGGACGACCAACTTATTTCCATAACCGCCGGATCCGCGATAGTTGACTTGCAACACGGCATACCCTCGGCTGGCAAAGAGTTGCACTTCCGGATCGTAACCCCAGTGATCGCGGATGCCATATGGGCCTCCATGCACGACAACCAGCATCGGCAAATCTTTGCCGTTCGAGTTTTTGGGCACCGTAAGATAGCCGTGGAGTGTGACGCCGTCACGCGCCTTAAAGGTGATGGGACGCATCGGTGACATCGTAGCTGGATTAACCCAGGGCTCTTCTTTGAAAAGTTGGGTGAGCGACAGCTTGGGCTTGTGTGAAAAGAGGTAATACGTGCCGGGGTTAGTATCGCTCCAGACTTTCACGACCGATTCGGAACCGTCGCGCGTGGCGCTGGTAATCTCGACCTGCTGCTTGGGGAAGGTCTGAGCCAAAGCGGCCAAATCCCGCATCTTTGGTGACTTCGAGTCAAGCGCGAGTGTTTCGACCTTGCCCGGCATGATGCGCAGGCCGACGAGATTCTTGTCATTGTAGGAATATATCAGTGGGCCATATCCGGCAAAATCGCTGCCCCCGACGTCAACCGTTTTATTGGCATAAATCAATTTTTCTGTTTTCGTATCGGGATTCGCGAGATACAGGGCCCTTGTCTGGTTTTTGTTATCGGTGTACTGGGTCAGGTAGATTTTTTTATTGTCGGGTGTAAAGGTAACGAAATTCGGAGTCGATAGGCCATGCGTATCGACGTAAATCGGGATGGCTTTGCTGAAATTCTGCCAATTTTCTGCGCCTGCTGCGCGATAAAAAATTTCCGGTGTGCCACTGAGCGTATTGAATCCGAAGCCTAGGCGAACATCGCCATTATGATCGGTAGCCAAGTCTCCATTGCTAGGGTTTACGGCACGTTTAAAATAATACTTGTTGCCGCCTCGTATAAGACCGTTGCCGCCACGGGTATCCAGGAGATAGGCTGTGGGGTGACCCAGGGTATAGGCCTCCACCAGAATGTAATTGTCCCGGTCGGGCAGCATGGACAACAGACCGGCGAAAACGGATCTGTTATTCAGCGGCATGAGCTGAGTAGTGCTGCCACCATCGGCGTTCATGGCGTACAACGCGCCGGTAAGGTAGGGCTGATTGAAACCACCCACATGGGTTACGGTTTCGACTGCAATACGCTTGTCGCTTACCCAGAATACAGGGCCGAACATCTTGTGGTTGCCTAGTTTAAAAAAGTTGAGAGGCTTGCTTTGCTGCTTAACCAGGGACTGCGTCTTGAAAGTCGCCAGGACGTATTCGTGTGGATTTTTGGGTAGCGAGGAGACGATGGCCAAATACTTGCCCGTAGGCGAAATTTGGACTTGCTGAAATTCCGCTTGACGCACGAAGTCTCTAACTGACATCGGTTGCGCCATTGCAACCAGCGGCGTAGCGACGATAAGGAGCAGCGAAAAGTTGCGAAGGCAGCGCATGAATCTTTCTCCGAGATTCGCAAGGTACGGCAATAATACCGGATGTTTCCAAGTGACGCGATCTTTGCCGACCAGGCCGGAGTGTTTTCGACTCAGCCCTGCTTCAAGGTGAACAGGGCATCGCGTCGCGCTGCGATCAGGGTGCCGGGCGGCGCGTAGCGGGTGACGTAGCGCTTCACGCCTTTGGTAATTGCCGCTGCGATCCGGTTGCGGAATTTCCAGGAACCCAGTTGGCGCTCCTCGTGACGGTTGGAGATGAAGGCGGTCTCAACCAGGATCGAAGGGATATCCGGCGATTTCAGCACCACGAAGGCCGCGCGTTCGATCTTGTCGCTGTGCAACGGCAGCACATCGTTGATCTGTCCCATGACATCGCGCGCGAGGTACATGCTGCGGGCAATGCTGCCACGCTGGGAGAGATTGAGGATGGTGTCGCGAACCACGGCTTGTTCGTTCGACAGGTTGATGCCGGCTACTTTGTCCACCGAGTTTTCACTGTCCGCAAGGATGCGCGCTGCGACGCTCGATGCACCATGTTCGGATAACGCGTATACCGTCGAACCCTTGGGAGAATGATAGGGTGAGGAGTCGGCATGGATCGAAATGAACAGATCGGCATGCGCCTTGTGCGCGATCTGGCGCCGCTGCGCAAGGCCGACATAGTAGTTACCCGTGCGGGTCAGCACGGGTTTGATGCCCTTGATTTTTGCCAGCCGCCGGTAAAGATCCTTGGCGATCTTCAGCGTAACGTTTTTTTCTTCGAGTCCCCTGGGGCCGATCGCGCCTGAATCGCGGCCACCGTGTCCGGGGTCGATCGCGATGACCACATCGCGTAACCGCGACGGTTGAGCTTTGGTGGCCGTGATGACGGTTTTGGCTTGTGTGCGTGCTTTGCCGGCGCTGGCTGATGCGGCGCCATCATCGTTCAATTGCAGCACCAATTGCGCCTGCCCGTTTTTCGTGTGGCGCAGGAATGTGCGTGGCACCGCGTCCCGATGCAGGTCGAACACGAGCCGTTCGCCGCGACCGTCAAAGCGAGGCGCATAGCGGATGCCGGCGACCAGCGGATCGCCATGTGCGCTGGGCTTCAGGTCACCGGCCAGTTGCGCATTGAGCAGATCCAGCACCACCCGTGCTGGGTGGCTGAGCGTGAATACCCGGTACTTCAATCCGGCCGGTACGGCCAGTGTGGCACGCGAGCCGTTGGCGTCGTGGCTCAACTGGAAATGCTGTACCGCGCCCGTGGTGGCGGCATGCGCACCAATGCTGGGGGCCATGAGGCCAAGGCTCACTGCGAGGAGCGCAATCCATACGCCGGAAAGGGTGCGCAAGCGGTTCATTTTGGGGGCGGCCACCGGAGGTCTCCCTGCCGTTTGTTTGAACTATCGCTCAAAAAGACGGAAAAATCAAGAAGAAATTCTATATTTCTTAAATATATAGCCTATAAATCTCTAAATTTTATAAGAAAATACCCCTAAGCATGTGTTAGAGGATCCTCAGGGACGCCGGAATTGTTTGAAGCGGTCATGGCTCCACAGATACTGGGCCGGTGCTTCGCGGATGCCCTGTTCCAGCACGGCATTGACGCGTGCGGCGTCGGCAAGATCGTCACCTGAGGGGAAGCCTTCCAGCGTGGGCAGAATGGCGAGTCGGTAGTGGCCGTTGGCCAGGCGTTTGACGAAAAAGGGCAGCACGGGGGCGTTCGAAGCGGCGGCGATGCGTGAAGTGGCGGTATTGGTTGGAGCGGGGATGCCGAAAAAGGGCGCCTCGACGCCGCGCGGGCCTAGATAGGCCTGGTCGGGTGCGTACCAGATGGTCGCATTTTTACGCAGACTGCGCAGCATGGTGCGCAGATCGCCGCGCCGGATCACGCCGGCGCTGCCGTGGGCGTCCCGACGTGTACGCATCAGGTAGTTGATGACGGGGTTCTCGTGCGGTCGATACACGACCATGACCGGATGCTTCAGGGAAAGCAGGCGCCCGCCGAGCTCGAGTGTGGTGAAGTGTGCGGTGAGCATGAGCACGCCGTGCCCGGCTTCCGCGGCGCGCTGCAGATGTTCCATGCCTTCAATGTGTACGCGTCGTTGCAACCTCCAATCGGGGGCCCACCAGCACAGTGCGGTTTCAAAAAGCCCGATGCCCAGCGCTTCGAAATGTTCGCGCAACAGGCGTTCGCGATCGGCCGGGCCCAGGTCAGGAAAGCAACGCTCCAGGTTGGCGGCCGTGATGGCCCGCCGGCGGCGTGCCAAGCGTCGCGCGCCGCGGCCGATCAGGCGTCCGCACGCAAACTGCATGCGCCACGGCAGGAACACGAGCACGGCGAACGGCATCACCATCAACCAGGTGAGCCAGTAACGTGGAGCGAATAGGGCGAGTTGGGGCATGCACAAGATTGTATAGGGCATGGGTAGTTTAATGGCCTGGACTCGGGACGAGGCAGTACACTAAGCGTCAGGCGCAGGCATCAGGAAGCGATAGACATGCAGTTCAGCGTTCCCGAATTCGGCGGCCACCGCATTCTGGTCGTCGGCGACGTGATGCTCGATCGCTACTGGACGGGAACGACCGAGCGGGTCTCGCCGGAAGCGCCGGTGCCTATCGTGCATGTCGGCGATCATGAAGAGCGTCTCGGCGGCGCCGCCAATGTGGCCGTCAATCTGGCAACATTGGGTGCCGAGGCTGAGTTGCACGGACTGGTGGGTGCGGATGAGGAAGCGCGTCGCCTGGGCGAGATGCTTGCTGCAGCCGGTATCGGCAATGCGCTGATCGAGCGCAGCGAGGCGCCCACCGTTACCAAATTGCGTGTGCTTTCGCGTCATCAACAATTGCTGCGCCTCGATTTCGAGCGTGGTTTCGATGCGTCGGCGGCAGCGATATTGGCGGAACGTTTCGAGGCCGCCTTGCCGGGCGCCACGCTGGCCATAGCTTCGGACTACGCTAAGGGTGCGCTCGCGGATATGCCGCGTTTGATCGCCGCTGCGCGTGACGCGAAGGTGCCGTTGCTGGTCGATCCCAAGGGCCGCGATTTCACCCGCTACAAAAACGCTTGGGCGCTGACCCCGAACCGCGCCGAATTCGAGGCCGTCGTCGGAGTCTGTGCCGACGATGCCATGCTGGTCGAACGTGGCGAAAACCTGCGCGCCGAACTGGGCCTGCATGCATTGTTGATCACGCGCAGCGCGGAAGGCATGAGTCTCATCACCGAGGATGCAGCGCCCGTGCATCTGCCGACCCGGGCACGTGAAGTAGCCGATGTCACCGGTGCGGGCGATACGGTGATTGCCGCATTTGGCGCAGCCCTCGCGGCGGGCCTGGAGCCGGCCGCCGCCGCCATGCTGGCCAATGTGGCCGCAGGGATTGTCGTGGCGCGGGTTGGTGCTGCGAGCGTTACTTCCACCGAGCTCAAGCTGGCCCTGCACGCCCACGGGCGCGGACCGGTGGAAGAGGCGGTATTGCTGGCACTGGTCGAACACGCGCGGTCGCACGGTGAGCGCATCGTGATGACCAACGGCTGTTTCGATCTGCTGCACGCGGGGCATGTGAGCTACCTCGCCGAGGCGCGCGCGCTGGGTGATCGCCTGATTGTGGCTGTGAACGACGACGCGTCGGTGCGCCGCCTGAAGGGATCGAGTCGGCCCGTAGTGCCGCTTGCCGATCGCATGAATGTATTGGCGGCTCTGGCCGATGTCGATTGGGTAGTCGCGTTTTCCGAGGACACGCCGGCCCGCTTGATCGAGGCGGTGCTACCCGATGTGCTGGTCAAGGGCGGCGACTATGCGCCTGATGCCATTGCCGGTAGCGAGGCGGTACGTCGTGCCGGGGGCGAAGTCTGCGTGCTGCCTTTGCTCGAAGGCCGTTCGACCTCGGCGCTCATCGATCGCATAAACCAGACCCGGTGACGATCCCCCGCCACGTTTACACCGCAGCAATGCGGCTTGCCAGCCCGGCCATTCTGGCGCATCTGGCGCGCCGTTCCCGGCGCCAGGCCGGAGTTGCCGACGATTGGCGTGCACGGCTCGGGTGGGGCGCACACGATACGCGCTCGCCGCTGTGGTTGCACGGTGCATCGGCAGGTGAAGTTCAGTCGCTCGCGGCACTGGCGGTGGCGCTTGCCGAGACGCATCCGATCCGTCTGAGTGCTTTCACGGCTACCGGATTGGACCGCGCGCGAATACTGTTGCCGGAGGTGCCGGCCGATCTGTCTCCGCTCGATCTGCCCGGCGCCTGGCGACGTTACTTGGATCGCATAGCGCCGCAACTTGCGATTGTGGCCGAAACCGAATTGTGGCCGAACCTGTTGGCAACCGCCGTCCGGCGCCGGCTGCCGGTGGTGCTGGTCAGTGCGAGCATGAGCGCGCGCACGGCACGGCGCCTGGCCCGGTTCCCGGCCACGGCACGGGCATTGATGGGCTCGTTGACACAGGTGCTTGCGCAGAGCGATGCCGATCTGGAGCGTTTCGTGGGGCTCGGTTTGCCGTCCGCACGAGGCGCGGTGACCGGCAGCCTGAAAAATGCGCTTGCGATTCCCCCGGCAGTGCGTGAACAGGGTGCGGCCTTGCGTAGCCGCGTATTTGCCGATCGGCCCGTGTGGGTGGCGGGCTCTGTACGCACGGGGGAAGAGCTGGCCATCGCCGAGGCTGTTCTTGAGGTAGGCAAGACGCAGCCTGATGCGGTGGCACTGGTCGTGCCGCGGCACCCGGAAGCGGCACCCGCCTTTGCCGAGGCGTTGCGTGCACGCGGGCTCCGGGTACAAGGCGCCGAGGTGTTGGAGGCGAATGAGTCGTTGGCGCCGGGGGCTGTAGTAGTGGATCGCGTGGGCGTTTTGCTCATGCTTTATGCCGCCGCCGATGTGGCCTTCGTCGGCGGCACATTGAGCCCGGTCGGCGGACACAATGTGCTCGAACCGGCGCTGCTGGAGCGACCTGTAGTGGTGGGGCCCTCGTTGGACAATGTACGCGCGGCAGCAGCACGCCTGAAAGCAGCCGGTGCGTTGAGCATCGTGAGTGACGGCGCGGAGCTGGGTCGCGAGGTAGCCGCCTTGCTTGCCGATCCGGAGGGTGTCAGGCGCGCAGGTCAGGCCGGCGCTCGAGCGGCCGCCGATTCTGCGGCACTCACCGCCACCGTGAGTGCGATCAACAAATTGCTTTGATGCGCCGGCCCGCTAGGCCGTCCTGCAAAGTCCCTGCTAGTTGGCGTCGGTGGTGGCGGGCGGTACCGCCGGGGTCGTACCCGGTACCGGTGTCGATTGCACAGGCGCGAGCAAGGCGTTGAGCCGCTGGATGTCCTTGACGTTGAGCGTGCCCGCGGCCTGTTCCAGTTGCAACACGGCGACCATGTAGGTGTAGCGCGCGTTGTAATAGGCCTTTTGCGAATCGAGCAGGGTTTTGCGTGCCGTCAATACATCGAGTGTCGTCTGCGTTCCGACCTTGAGCCCGGCCTCGGTGGCCTGCAGAGACACCTGCGAGGCTTCCACGCTCTGGCGGTTGGCCTTCACGCTCGCGATCCCGGAGAGCACGGCGAGGTAGGCATTGCGTACCTGCTGCTCGACGCTGCGACGCTGTGTAATTTCCTGCGCCATCGCGGCGTCAGCTTGGTAGCGGTACTGCTTGGTGAGAGCCCGCGTCGCGCCGCCGCTGAAAATATTCCATGCCACTTGCAGCCCGATCGAGTTGTCCGAGCCGTTGCCCTCGTTCGGATATATACCACCGGGGGGCGGGTAGGTGTTGGATCCACGGCCGGTGGTCGAAGACCGCGTGTGGCTGAGCACCAAGTTCAGCGACGGCAGATAGCCGCTTTCCTGCTGCCCGATCTGTGCCTCGGCGACTTTCTGTGCCTGCTGAGCGGCAATCAGGTTAGGGTTGCTTTCGAGCCCCTGCTTGACCCAGCTTCCCGCGTCTTCCGGCTGCGGTCCGTGTAGCGGTAGATTCTGACGCGGCGACTGGAGGTCGGGAATGTAGCGTCCGGTAATCGCGCGCAGCGCTTCGCGCGCCTGGGCCAGTGCCTGTCGGTCCGCGATGACTAGGGCTCTGGCCTGATCGTAGCCGGCTTCGGATTGCTTGACACCGGTGACGGCAATCAACCCGACGTTGTACTGTTGCTGGCTCTGCTCGTATTGTTTGGAGAGCGCCTGCATGTTGGCCGTGTCGGCATTGAGGTTGTCCTGGGCATTGAGTACGTTGAAATAGGCTTGCGAGACCGAGACGATCAGCCCCTGGAACGCGGCTTCGTAGGTGGCCTGGGCTTCGACCACCGAGTGATCGGCGCCCTGCACGGCCTTGAACTGCCCCCAGTTAAACAGGGTCTGGGTCAGTTTGGCCTCCCACTGAGTGTAGCGCGTGTTGGTCGTGGTGTTATTTACCGTAGGCGTTGTGCCGTAGGGGTATACGGAACTGTCGCTGTCGTTGTTCCAGGTGCGACTGGCAGTGAGGTCAATCGAGGGAAACAGATTCGCCCACGCTTCGGGTTTGGCTTCCATCGAAGCGTTACGGTTGGCCAGCGCCTGCTGAAAAGCGGGGTCGTTGGCCTTGGCAAGTTGCCAGACCTGCAACAGATCCGTGGCGTGTGCGAGCGGTGCGCTCGCGAGGAGCAGGGCGGTCAGCGTCAGAATACGGCGTAGCATGGAAAAATCACCCTCGGTGTTTTACGGTACTATAACACTAGGTTTGCGGTTTGGCAACAACTCAAACCCGGCGGTCATGAAGCAAGCGGTGTGGTCCTTATAGCTTGAACTGCTCTAAGGGTTCGGTGCCGATCAGCGCGGGTACTACCGTTTCGAACTGACCTTCCCGCCGCCACTCGTCGGCCTCGACGCGGGTAACCAGTTCGGCACGCATCGCCGGTGCCTGCCCCAGGAACCAGAACAGTCGGCCCCCTACGGCAAGCCGGCGCATAAAGTTGCGGTCGGCATCAGGAAGCGAGCCGGTGACCACGATGACGTCATACTCCGGCCCGTCCGCGTCGAGCGTGCGCGTATCTTCGCAAACCACTTCCACGCCATCGAAGCCTTCGCCGGCGAGCGTTGCTCGGGCGTCGCGGGTCAGCTCCTCGTGGTATTCGAGGCTGCGCACATCACCGCCGAGCGCCGCCAGACAGGCCGTGAGATAGCCGCTACCGGTACCGATTTCCAGCACCCGCTCTCCATGCGCCACTTGCACCGCCTGGAGCAGGCGCCCGTGTACGCTGGGGCGCAGCATGATCTGCCCGTGTGCGATGGGAATTTCCGAATCGGCGTATGCAAGGTTGCGGTAGCGGGCGGGCACAAATTTTTCACGCGGGAGCCGGCCCATTACCTGCACGACATCGGGATCGAGCACCCCCCAGCCGCGGATTTGCTGGCCCACCATCTGGATGCGGGCTTGTTCAAAATTGGTTTCGAGCATGATTCCTGATACCTGTTGCGGGCTAGTGAACCTCTGAATTAATCAGAGTTGCTTTAGCTTTATCGCGCACTATTATCCCAGATCGCCACCGTTTTCGCCGAGTAGCCTTCGCAGACGTTCAAGATAGACCGCATCGTCCGGGGCTCGGTTCCCGCGTTGCGCGTCCCACAAGGTTTCGGCGAGGCAATCGATCATGGCGTGTTCGGCCTCATGCGTGCTGCCTGCACCGGCGAGGCGTTCGAAGATGGCGCGGATGCCGGGTGGGCGGTCAATGGCCACCTGTTCCCGAATGGCAATATGCAGGCCCATGTGCAGATACGGGTTGGTGTGCCCGGCCTCCGGTGCGAACTCCGCTTCAAGCGCGGCCTCGCCGCTTTCCACCACAGCCTGATATTCAGGATGCTCCGCAATCACCTCGGCGATGCGCCGCTCCGCGCCCGACAAGGTTTCGCCGCGCTGGGCCTTGGCCCAGGCTGCGCTGTAGGCGCGGCGGATTTCGTCACGGTTGGCGGGCAAGTCGGGCATGGTCGGGCGTTGAGTGCAGTGGGGCTGAATCCTAACATCCACCAGGGACATGCCGCCTACAATGCGCAGTACTTGTGTTCGGGAGATGGTTTTGCTGCGGGTATTGGCCGGGGCGGTGCTGATCAGTTTTGCCGGAGTGTTTGTCGCACTCTCCGGGGTGGCCTCGGGACCTGCCGCGTTTTATCGCCTGACCATCGGCGCCGTGGTGCTATTGGGCTTTGCCGTGTTGCGTCGCGAGCGGCTGCACATGAATCCACGGTTTATTGTTTACGTGCTACTGGCCGGGGTGTCGTTTGCGGCCGATCTGGTGATCTGGCAACTGAGTGTCTACAGCGTAGGGCCGGGCATCGCGACCTTGCTACCCAATTTTCAGGTTGTACTGATGACGATCGCCGGCTGGCTGATCTGGCACGAACGGCTCACGCCGCGCATTGCGGTGGCAATCGGCGTGGCCGTGGTGGGCTTGGTACTGCTGCTCATGGCAGCCCCGCAGGCCGGACATGTGCGTTTCATGGCCGGTATCGCTTACGGGCTTGGTGCCGCCGTGGCCTACACCGCCTATCTGCTGTTCCTGCGTCTCGCGGGCGGTTCGGCCAGCCGCGAGGCGCCCGCGTTTTTCATCGGACTGGTGTCGATCTGTC
>JBOHZI010000008.1:0-19987 GCA_050738295.1 Gammaproteobacteria bacterium | reverse complement strand
CACCAGCAGGCTGCGCAACATACCGCTGCCGAAATCGCCATCGACCTGCATTTCGAGACCCATGCCGTGGGCTCGCACATCCTGCGCGTAGAGATGCCGGCCACGGAACCAGGCGGGGACTTCCGGGCCCAGGCTGTAACCGATCAATTCGACTTCGGGCCGGCAGCAACCGGCGAAATATTCCGCCGCCGAGTCCTCCAGGTTGAGAACCGCGCGCCGCAACCCGGGCCAGGCGAACAACTTGCCCTTGGCCTCGCGGTAAGCCTCCATCGTGCCGTGATAATCAAGATGGTCGCGCGTGAAGTTGGTGAACACCGCACTTTCGAAATGCACGCCCGCCACCCGCGCCTGATCCAGCGCGTGCGAAGACACCTCCATGGCCACCTGTCCCGCTCCGCGGTCACGCAGCACAGCCAATATCGATTGCAGACGCACCGGATTCGGCGTGGTTTCGATGGCTGGTTCGAGCATGCCGTACAAGCCGTAACCCAGAGTGCCAATCACTCCGCACGGCTGACCCCAGTTGCTGAGCACCTGGGCCAAAATGGTGGTCACGCTGGTCTTGCCGTTGGTGCCGGTTACACCGGTCACGCCCATGTGTGCGCTCGGGTCGTCGAAAAAGCGGGCCGCGACGAGCCCGCTCACAGCGCGCAGGCCGGGCACCTCGACACAGACTACCTTGCTCGGCAGCTTCGGCATTGTCAGATCCGGCACGGGTTCGTACACGATGGCTGACGCGCCTCGCGCGCAGGCTTCCGCGGCGTGAACCATGCCATGCTCGTGCGTTCCCTGGCAGGCGAGAAACACCCAACCCGGCCGCACGCGACGGCTATCGAGTGCGAGCCCCGGAACCCTGACTGCGGGAACCGGCTTTTTCGTGAATCCGGCCAACAGGCGATCCAGCATCTTGCTGTGATCCGCCAGGGGTGAAACGTTCATGACTTCGGCCCCTTTTTTCCGGAGACCGAGTTTTGGGCGAGCACGGTGCCGTCATCGGGCGCAATGTCCATCAAGCGCAGTGAAGAGGCCATGATCTTGCGGAACACCGGCGCCGCTATCTGGCTGGCAAAAAACTTGCCCTTGGAAGCGCCACGTAACACCACCACCACCACCAGACGCGGATCGGCCGCCGGCGCCATGCCCGCGAACACCGAGTTGTACAAATCGCTGTAACCGCCGTTCTTGTATAAGCGAGCAGTACCGGTTTTTCCGGCTACCCGATAATTGGGAATCTGTGCGTTGTAACCGGTGCCGTCATCGGAAACCACAGTAGTCAGCATGCCGCGCAGTTCGGACGAGATTGAACTTGGAACCACGCGCACACCCGCAGCCTGCCCCTGACGCTTGACAAAACTCGCGACCCGGTAAATTCCATTGTCGGCAATGGCAAGATAGCCTTCAGCCAGTTCCAGTGCGCTCACCGAAACTCCATAACCGCGCGATATGGCCGCCTGCTCCACCGGACGCCAACGTCCGTAAAAGGGCATACGTCCATCGACCGCACCGGGGAACCCGCTCGCGGCAGGACGACCGAAGCCGAAGCCGGTCAATACACGGTAGAGATAATCGGAGGGCAGCGACAAGGCCACCTTGGCGGCGCCGATGTTGCTCGATTTCTGCAGCAGGCGCGTCAACGTGATGGTGCCGAGCGGCTCGTCATCATGCAGCGTATAACCGCCGATGCTCCACACGCCATCACCGGTTTTAACCGTGCTCTGCGGCGTCCATTTTCCAGAAGCCAGTGCCGCCGCAATAATGAAAGGCTTGAACGACGAGCCCGGTTCGAACGCATCGGTGACCGCGCGATTACGGCACAGACCGGGCTTCAGGTCGGCACGCACATTGGGGTTGCATGAAGGCTGGTTGACCATGGCCAGTACGCCGCCGGTGTGCGCATCGAGCACCACGACCGAACCCGAGGTTGCGCCTTGTTTGGCGACCATGCGGGCCAGCGTCTGATAGGCCAGATACTGAATGCGCATATCGAGTGTAGTGGTCAGATCGTGGCCTGGCTGCGGATGGCGTGCTACATCGTCGATTTCCACCGCATGTCCACTCCCGCTCGTGATCACGCGCATGGCGCCGGGCGTCCCGTCGAGCCACGAGTTGTATTCCAGTTCCAGTCCGGACAGCCCACTGTCGTCGATGTTGGTGAACCCGACGACCGAGGCCGCTACCGGCCCGGCCGGATAGTAGCGGCGGTATTCGCGCTTGTCATGCACACCAGGCAACTGCCGCGCGACAATCGCCTTGGCCTCGCTCGGCACTATGTCACGCGCCAGATACAGGAACGCCCGGTCGGCGTTGGCCTGCACACGGCGTGCAACCTCGGCGGGATCAAGATCCAACGCTTTTGCAACCGGCGCCAGATCGACCCTGGCTCCGGTAACGACGCGCGGATTGACCCAGATTGCATATACCGGGGTGGAAATCGCCAACGGCTGGCCATTGCGATCCAGAATCATGCCGCGATGCGCAGGCAGTTCGAGGGTACGCGTGTGCTGATGCGCTGCCTGGCCTGCCAGGAACGGATGGCGCATCACCTGCAAATCAACGGCGCGGGCCGTCAAGGCGCCCGCTGCAAGCACAAAAAACACCGCTACTGAAATCAAACGCATGCGCGCGGTGAGCTTCACTGACGCACCTCTACAATCTTCACCTTGCTCGGCTCCTGCATGTCGAGCTCGGTGGTAGCGAGATGCGCGATGCGAGCGTGAGCAGCCAGCGTCCATTCTTCGAGCGCGAGTTGGCCGCGCAGTACCGTCAGCCGGTCGTGTTGCGCACTCAGATGCGTTGTCTGCATAAACAGTTCACGGTTGCGGGCCGCGCTATACACCACCCACAACGCATTGGCGAAAACCACCACTGCGGCCAGCGCGATCCAGACCATGCGCGGAGCACCCGTCATGCCGTACGCTCCGCCACGCGCAAGCGTGCGCTGCGTGCACGCGGATTGCGCCGGGCCTCTTCAGGTTGGGACCGGATCAGTCGCGCCGCAATGTTCAGGCGCGGCGATTCGGAACGCGCTTCGTCACGCATGAAGCGTTTCACGATGCGATCTTCCAGCGAATGGAAACTGATCACCAGCAAACGTCCACCGGGAGCCAGCACCTCGAGGCTCGCCCCCAGCACGGCGCGCAGTTCTTCCAGTTCGCGATTGATGAAAATACGCAACGCCTGGAAGCTGCGCGTCGCCGGATGAATGCGACTTTCGCGACGCGGCATCGCACGCGCGATCACCGCAGCCAGGTCGGCCGTGGTCGTAAATTTCACACTCTTCCGACGTTCGACGATGGCGCGAGCAATGCGGCGGCTGAAACGCTCTTCACCATACTGGTAAATCACATCGGCAATCTCGTTTTCGCGGGCGCCATTGATCCACTCCGCAACGCTAGCTCCGGACTCCGGGTCCATGCGCATGTCGAGCGGGCCATCGTGCATGAAACTGAACCCGCGCTCCGGGTCGTCAAGCTGCGGCGAAGACACGCCAACATCGAGCAACAGCCCGTCGATGGAACCGGCCAGCCCACGCTCGTTCAATTCCACGCCAAGTTGCGAAAATGAAGCACGCACGAATTCAAACCGTCCTTCGTTGCCAAATCGTTCGCCGGCAGCACGGGCCGCTGCCGGATCGCGGTCGAAAGCCAATAATCGTCCCTGGGCACTCAGGTGTTCGAGAATCAATGCACTGTGGCCGCCGCGCCCATAAGTACCATCCACGTAAATGCCATTCGGCTTCAGCGCCAGCCATTCGACCACCTCCTCTGCCAGAACCGGTACGTGCGCAGCGTCTTCAGACCGCTGCTCACTCACAACGCAATGTTCTCCAGTGCGCTCGAACCCTTCTCGCCCATGCCGATCCCGGCACTCCACTGCTCGGAAATGTCTGCCCAGCGCGCCTCGCTCCACAACTCGAAACGATGGCCCTGGCCGATCATCACCACCTTGTGCTCAAGCTCTGCGTAGTCACGCAACGCCGGCGGCAACAAAATGCGTCCGTGACTATCCATCTGCATATCCGAGGCGTAACCGAGCAACATGCGCTGGAGTGCGCGCGCCTCGGTCTGCATGCTGGGCAGGGCCTCCAGCTTGCGTTCGATCTCTTCCCACCGGGTGCGGGGATAGAGCAGCAGGCAGCGGTCACGGTCAACCGTGGCGACCAGTTCCCCGGAGGCCATCTCGAGCAAAGACTCGCGATAACGGCCCGGGATCGCCAGCCGACCCTTGGCATCCAGACTCACCTGATTAAGACCGCGGAACATCAGTGCCTTGCTCCCATGGATTCCCACTTTTTCCCACTGAGAGACACTATAGGTACCAAAAACCCGGAAAGTCAAGGGAAATCTGTGGTTTGCGTACACTTTCGCCCTGCCGAAGAGTCCAGAATCCTGCCCCGGACGGACAAGATTTCAGACTGATCAGCGGCTTACAGGAAAAACCTCCCGTAAAACCTGATTTTTGTGGGTTTTGGGATGGTTGGGGTAGAAAGTGGGGAGTTGGCCGATAAGCCGGGTTCTGTCGTGGGCGATCATTCCTCTGGGACGCACGTCACCATGCGCCTCAAGCGGCCTACCCGGGAATCTCGCGTGGATCGCGCGTGCGGGCCAGGCCCGCAGTTCCCCTATTCGGCCTTGCTCCGGGTGGGGTTTACCATGCCGTCTCCGTTACCGGCGACGCGGTGCGCTCTTACCGCACCGTTTCACCCTTGCCTGTGCCCGAAGGCCATCGGCGGTCTGCTCTCTGTTGCACTTTCCGTAGGCTTGCGCCCCCCAGGCGTTACCTGGCACCCTTGATCCATGGAGCCCGGACTTTCCTCCATGCCTTGCGACACAGCGATCACCTAGCCAACTCCCCACGACCATTCTAATTGCATAATGCAAACCGCGAGCACCCCAGATGAACTTGAAAGACCTTAAAAGCGCAGTAGAATGAGCATTAAGGTTTTCGAAGGCTCCCAACTTCAGCGGAGATTTCGCCATGAGTTCTACTACCGAGACAATTCGAGAAAAAATCCATGCGCTTGCAGATCAGATGCCGGCGCATGCGACGTGGGATGACGTACTCGAGGAAATACGTTTTTTGAAAGCCGTGGACACAGGCATTACCGCAGCGGAGCGCGGTGCTTTCGCGAGCGAGGAAGACGTCAAAACCGCGTTCAAACAATGGGGAGTAGAGGTTGAGGGTTAGGTGGACTCATCCGGCACTCTCCGATCTTATATAAGCTCAGGCCTATATTGCACAAGATAATCCAGTTGCAGCGCAACGCGTAGCACAAAAGCTTTGGGACGCGGCGCGACGGCTGAGCGACCATCCGCATATCGGACGCCGCGGACGAAGATCGGAAACGCGCGAATGGATAGTAAGCGGCACGCCTTACCTGCTCGTCTATCGCGTCAGAAACGATTGCCTGGAAATCCTGCGTGCCTGGCACATGAAACGCGTATGGGAAACCCCGGGAAAAAGCGATAACAACGAAAGTTAGCATCCCGTTGCAGACAATTGTAAACTTCTAGTAGTCGTAAACCGGACACTTTAGCGGGCCAGGCAAACAAGGAATACTGGCTTGGCCCAATCCGGTACTTCAGTCAACTCTACGCACGAGACAATTTTATGATCGCGCATATGTAACAGCGCACGAATGCCGGGCGCTTCGCCATGAGCGAGATCGGCTTCGGCGGTGTTGTCGAAAAGCTTCAGTTCGTGAATATGCGGAACCAGCGTGACGAGGTTTTCGATACTGCGCTCGAAGCGTTCGCGAATTTTGTCCTCGGGAATGTCATGCCCGCCACGCTGTACCCGTGCCCTCACCCGCCGCAGGTGCGTCTCGGGACTGTCCAGGCCCACATACCAGATCACCACGCGGTGACCCTGCGCCGCAGCCCGGCCGATCAACAACGGAATCGTATTGCCGCCGAGCGTCGTCTCGAACACATGGTCACGCCCTTCCTCGATGGCCGACTCCAGCATGTCCGTACCCGCCTGCCAGGCCAAGCTGTTGGCATCTGTCTGACTTAACGTCGAATCTCGGGCTCGCAGCACTTGTGCCCATTCGTCCGGATTGAAATAGTCGCCGCCGTGTTGACGTATGTACTGACCGACGATACTGCTTTTCCCGGCGCCATTGGTTCCCGCAATGACCGTCAGCACCGGAGGCGGATCAGCCACTACGTTCGGAACCCTTTACCGCTGCTTGTCCCAGTGCCGTCATGCTCGCCGTGCCGACACCGGCCGCTGCTT
This sequence comes from Gammaproteobacteria bacterium, assembly GCA_050738295.1. Lineage (GTDB taxonomy): Bacteria > Pseudomonadota > Gammaproteobacteria > JAKDMP01 > JAKDMP01 > JBAUSV01. The sequence continues at coordinate 13,750 of JBOHZI010000008.1, read as the reverse complement.
TGCGGCTCCGAGGCGTCTGCATCCGGGCGACCAACTCATCAAATTGATCGCGAAGATCGTTCAGTGGCGACTTCGTGCCAGAGCGCAAACGCACCAGATCGTCTTCACGCAACAACACCCACCGATCCTCGGCCCGCCCATGGCGCGTAATCCGCACCGCCTTGCCACGCAAGGCGTCATCCAGCGTCTTGCCGAAATGCTTCTTGAAGTCCGTAGCGCTGATATCGCTGAACGTCTCGGACTCGTGACTCGCGGGCTGATTCATCGCTCTAATCCGCTTCAAGGACAAATCCATTGTAGCCCAAATCGCACGTTTCGCACGAACCGAACAAAAGAGGGCCTGATCAGCCCAGGCTGATCCAATGAGACCTTATCCTGAATTCAAATTCCAAGCTTATTTAAGAGACTCTGAATCTCTTATGATTAGAATTTATGAAAGCCAATGGCGCATCTTGGATGATCGCATATGCCCAGAGAAGCGTACCGCATATGCAATTACCGTGCTTGATTTCCATAACGGCCCAGTGCTTGCGCGCGTAAATGTTGCCTAACCGCGCTGAACGCCGATACAAGGCTCGCGCTCTTTGGTGATTTTTAGCAGTCCCTTGGCCGACTTCGTACATTATTCCCAATCTCAGGAGAGAACTAGGCCATAAATCGGTACGTATAATTTTTGAGTAATAGCAGAAGGCTTTTTCATAATCGACTGCTACCCCACGTCCAAAGAAATATATTCTCGCTAGCGCACAAGCGGCAACAGGTGAACCGGTTTCACAAAAATCACGTTCATACCAGTATCTAGCCTTCTCAAAATCTTGAGCAATTCCGCCCTCCCCACGTTCATAAATACTTGCCAGACCCGTATAGCCAACTGCGTTGCGTGCAGCAGCCATCGCTTCGAATATTTCTTTCGCAGCGGCTACGTCACCACGTTTTAACGCTTCAACTGCTTTGCTCGAAGAAATATCCATTCGCATGCCTTTGTATGCTACTCATGGTTCGGTAATCAAGAATAAAGGGGCAATCCACTTTGAACGCCTTGTCCTTTCGAGCTAACGATCTCGTGATCCAAAACGCTCAGAGACGCGTCGTACACTCCAAATAAACTGAACACAAAATCCTAGAAATCCTATTCCCATGCCGCTGTATACCAATACCGCATCTGCTATATAGATGTGCAAGACAGCTAAACCACCGCCAATGCTAGCTATTAGCAGTCCAATAAAAACGACAAGAATTCTTCGCCACTTTTCGGGTACACGATGAATTAGCACGTTGCTCATAGTTTGAATCAGACCGTCAACGTTTTTGTGCCTATAACAGCACCGCCATACCCTCCACCCACACTGAGACCTCCAACGCCACTCCCAAAATTGTACTTGCTTATGGTGTCAGATCCTTGCATTTTTAACGCAAACGTAACAGTCGGTATTTTATGACGCTCAGGTGCTCTAATTTGATTCATGCCGCTTGTGTTTGTCTCGATTACCAAACACCAGAAAAATCCAACGCCTTGCTGCGGTGAGAAAAGTCGCGTATGCCGCCATAAAGAATAAGTAGGCGAACGAAAAACCATTTACATGCCAAGGTCTAATTAAAGAATTTCCGTGAAACAAAACCTCATATACATTGCCCTCTGAGCTATGAAGTTCTGCCCCCAAGAATAAAAACCCTAATACCGCGAGGCCAAAAGATGTTCCCAACAATATTTTGGGAGGACTTTCGGAAGGCACCTTATACATCCAAATACCAGCGCAAGTTAAGGTGGCTACGATGCTGACAAAGCACGCTGTAAAAGCGGCAACAGGTAGATCAAGACCGGTAACTCTAGTAAGAGCATAAATCAAGCCCCATGACAGCACAAAGACTACTATTAGTAGAGCCCAATCTCGCAGCGGAAGACGCTGGGGTTTGCCCCATTCCTCAGGGGCAAACGGATCGCTGTTCCAGAACCCCATGTCTACTGTCCCCCATCGCATGGACAATTACCAAGACCCGTCAACGTAGCACCAACCGCATCAATGCCTATCCCTATATCCAATCCAGCATATATTGCGGTTCCAAATTCAAATGTTTCTCCGACCGCGCCAACACCAGCAGCGCCACGGCCAAATGCACGCGCGCCAGCCAGATCACTCGATGCCATTGCTCCCTGCGATCTAACTAATGCATACGCTTTGAGATCGTAAATCCCAGCATATCTGGTAGCATCCTTAGCCAAACCACCTATGGATCGAAATGGATCTTCGTCTCTTACAGCGTTCGGTATGGCAGAACTATAGTAGTTAAAGTTTTTCTGGAACTGACTCGATATGCACTGGATTGCGGCCGCCTGTGCTGCCTGAGCAATCTGCTGTGCCTGACCAACCGCGGCCATCGTGGCAGCGCCTTGCGGGGTGGCAAGCGACGGATTACCGTTCGTGAAGGTGCTAACAAATCCACCAAAGCCACTTAGACCCAGCATATCGGTCATATTCACCGGATCATCGACCACGTAGCGATAGAGGTTGGGATCACCTCCGGCAAAGAGGATCGGATCGCGGCTGATCCAGCGGGCCGTCTCGGGATCGTAGTCGCGGGCGCCGAAGTGCACGAGGCCGGTGTCGGCATCATAGAGTCCACCCGCAAAGGTAAACGGCTGAAAACCGGGGTCGGTATCGGTGGTGATATTCCCCCACACGTCATAGTCGATGCGCTGCACCGCAACTCCCGTTGAGACATTGATCACTTCGCGCACACTGCCCACCTGATCAGAGACGATCTGATAGGTTCCGGTGGTACCGTCGGCGTTGTATTTGATGAAGTAGTCCGGCACATTCGCCCGCGTGGCATAGACGAAGCGTTCCAGCATGTTACCCGAGCCGTCGGTCTCGGCCACGATCTGCCCCCCGGCATAGAGATAACCCGCCATCAGCGTACCGTTCTTCTCCTTGCCGATGCGCCGGCCTATACCATCGTAGATATAGTGGATCGCCGTGCCATCGGGAAGCGTAACATCGGTGAGTTCCCCGAGCGCATTCCAGGTGTAATGCGTGATGCCGCTGGGAGTCGTCTTGGTCGCCAGCCCGCCATCCGCCGTCCAGGTGTAGCTGTTCTGGTCGTAGGTGAGGAGTTGGTCGCGGGCGTTGTAGGTAGCAACCGTCGCACCGTTCATGCTCACCCGGTTGCCGTTGGGGTCGTAGCCATACTGGGTCATCATGGCACTCTGAGTGACAGAGGCGAGGCGGCCGTTGGGATCGTAGCCGTAGGCCCAGCTCGCGGCGGTGCCGTTGATGGTTTCGGTCTTGAAGCTGATCTGGCCGGCCTTGTTGCGGGTGTATTGCGCGTCGTAAGTGGCGCCGGACGACGCCGTTACGGTGCCGGTTACGCTAAGCGTTGCCGGCTCCGACGGTGCGCTCGGCAGCAGCGATACCGAGCCGCCTGCCGTCCATCGCCAGAGCAGCAGGTTGCCGTTCGAATCGTAGGCCGAATAATAGAGCGTACCCGAGCTGTCGAGGCCGAAGCTGTCGAGCCCACCCGCGAGCGGATAGTCGGTTTCGCCGCCAGCGGGGGCAATGCAGGCGATGGAGGTGTCCCCACCCTGGGCAAAGCAGATGCTGCCATCGGGACCGGCAGCAAACTGCGGCGCGCTGAGCGGACTCGTCGCCTGCACCGTAACCGTGCCATCAGCCGCGAGCTTGTGCACGACGTAGGCGGTCTGGGCTGTATTCTCGCAGCCTACGAAGACGCCGGCTGCAGAAGCGGCCACGGTCAGATTGTAGCCTTCAGCAATGATATTCGGGTGGATTCCGGAGAGGCCGTTGGCCTCGGCAGCCTGGCTGGGTTGCGATGGAGCTGTCCCCGTGCAATCGCCGAGGGTCGCCGCCGTACCGACAACCCCGCTCGGATCTACGCGGTAAAGAGATTCGGAGTTAAATTGCGTGAAGTACACATTGCCGTCGGGGCCGGCGGCCAGCGTCGAGGGATAGTAGTTCGAAAGATCGGCAAGCGAAACGAGCGTACCGCCCGGCGTCCAGTGCCAGAGCATATTGTTGACATCCACGTAGTAGACACTGCCGTCGGGTGCGCTGGCAAGCATTTGCGCCGCTTGCAGGCCCGCCGGCGCATTGGCGCTTGCCGCGCCCGCAGCGAGCACGAACTGGCTCTGCGGCCCTCCGCCGACGCTGCCCGCGAAGTAAAGTGTGCCGTCGGCGCCGACGGCATTCAGACTGTATACCGAGTACGGAGCCGCGGCCGGTTGATAGGCGACCGAGGTTTGACCCTGCCCGATGAGGTTACCTGTGGCGTTATAGACCTTGATTCCCAGAGTATTGCTGGCTTGGGTGAGGCTTAGGCTTCCGGAAACAGAACCGTCCGCGGCGACGGAAAAGTCGTTGCATGGAGTCAAGTCGTTCACACAGATTTCAAGCTCGGCGGCGCCCGGCAGGGTGCCCTCGATATTCAGGGCCGGTGCCGTGGCTGTGACAGGGCTCACGTTCAGGGTCAGATCGAGCTGCTCGGCTTTCCCGGTCAACTGCTGCTCTGCGATTTCGCCGAAGCGGTCATATGAAAAAACCGTAGTGGTTTTTTCCGCGGATCCCGCAGTGGCAGCGAGCGAGGCACTGGTAATGAATCCGCTGTCGGCGTCGCGCGTCAAGTGTAGTGTGCCGACCCGCGTTAAGAGCCCATTATTGTCTTCGCCTGCGTAACCTTCATAACCATAAGTAACACTTTTGCCGTTGATAGTGAGCGCATCTATTCGGAAAATGTTGTTACTGCCATAGTCCGCAACCACTGTGCCGGGAACCGGCCCGGTCCAGGTAGTTTGCGTCGGAAGAAAGCCATCGTAGGAGAAGGCGAGCGTCTCATTGTCGGTGCCGCCGGCGATGGTTGCAAGGTGGCCCGTGGTCGCATCGTAGCCATATTGGTACTGTGCGGAAGGTACGTTCATGCTTGCAAGTTGGCCGACGCTGTTGTAGTGCAGCCCGACGCTCTTGCCGCTGGGCAAGGCGATACCGGTAAGCTGGCGGTCAAGATTATAGCTGTAGCCTACACTGCCGGCGCCGCTGCTCGTGGCCGGTGGCGAGTAGCTCGCGAGCTGATTCACCGCCGTGTAACCCATGCCGTGTGCCGGACGCGACGGTGGACTGACACTCGTGAGGTTACCCGCGGCATCGTAACCGAAGCCGATTACCTCGCCGTCGGGCAACGTTTCGGCTGTGACGCGCCCTGCCGGATCGTAGCCGTAACTTGTGGTGCGTCCGAGCGGATCGGTCACCGTCTGCAGCCACCCCTTGGCGGGGCCATTCGCATAATATTGGAAACCGACGCTGCGCATGATATCCCCACTACCGGCGGTTATGCCGGTAATACGACCCGCAGCGTCATAGGCATAAGCAACAGTCGCCAACTCGGGCGCCATGACCGCGACGGGCCGGTCAAGTGCATCGACTATAGCGGTGAAGGTGCGCCCCATTGGCGTCGTCATCGTCCAGGTATGATTTTCCGCATCGTAGTGGCTGGTGTAGCCTTCATTAGCATTATCTATATACACCTCATCGGTAAAACTGGACACCGCAAGCGGATTGCCGGGCACATCGATCGCGGTTCGCACTTCAGAAAAATTGCTGCTTTTATTCGATGGCAGCGTCACACTAGACCCTGAAAGCGGAGACTCGAAGCCAAATCGTAGACCCGGCCCGCTGGTCGTTATAGTATGAGTGCCATCAGATTGCGTAGTTGCAAACTCGGCAGATTGATCCCACGTCGCATTTAAACTCACAGACCGGGTTTCGGTGCCGTCAGGGTGCTGAATCGTAGCACTCGTGTACCCGCAGGTGTCTTGCCATCCAGGATAAAGACAAAACCATTTTCCAGCATCATTGTTATAGGTGGTAACGCGACCTTCTCCGCTGGTGAGCGTGCCGTAGAAAGTGTCTTCTGGCGAACCCTGCGGACCAACCACGCTTCCGTTGATCGTCCAGCCACCGCCGTTCGGTTCCTGAACCTGCGACAGATACCCAAAAGGATCATAGCTGTAGTGGTCAGCGCGCCCATCGGGATCGGTGAACTGTGTGAGCAATGAACTCGTCCCATAGGCCATCTGCCAAGCATCACCAGCGGGGTCGGCAATGGCGTCGAGGTTGCCATTACCGTCCACAGTCAGCGCGGTCGTCTGCCCATCTGGCGAGACGATCGCTTCAGCATGGCCGCCGGGACCGCGCTGGATGCTGGTGGTACGTCCGTAGACATCGGTGAGACCCGTGAGACGGCCCACTGAGTCGTACTGAAAAGAAAGCAGCTTGTTGCCCATGATCGTATCGTAGACGCCAGTCTCGCGCCCGTAAGCGTCGAAGGCATCCACTGTCCGCCCATCCGTCGCGGCGATCGTGTAGCCGTTCGCAAAGCCGGTGGGTAGACTCGGGGCAAGCACCAAAAGTTGGCCCGATGTGGTCGATACGACGAAGTCGCCGTTAACACCGGGATCCACATGCGCCGCTACGATGCCCTGTCCGAGCGATTTGGGAGGCTCGAGGGTACCGTCATCCAGAAAATAGAAGCCGTTGGGGCTCGTCAGCACCAACCCGCCATCCGGGCGCACCATAAGGCTCGTCAAGCGCTGGAAAGCAGCGCTGGTAGCAGCAACGGGCGCCTGGATTCCAGAGGCAGCGATTGTGCCGCCACCGGCGATCGTGCTAAGCGTGCCGTCGCGCGCAATCTCGCGCACACGATCGGAGGGAATACCGTTGACCTCATCCTTTTGGATGAAAAACACGCTTCCGTCGGAAGCGATACCGATAGCGGTCGGATCGATCTTGCCCTGGAATGCAGAGCCGCCGTCGCCGTTATCGCCCTCCGCGTCGCAGCCTTGTCCGGCGACTCGCTCCGGTGGAGTAGCGGAAAAGAACTGTGCGCTGAAAATCGCGCCGCAGGCAGCCACCAAAAATCCGCCACCCGGTTCCGCTACGAAGGCGCGTGGCTGGACAAGACCCGAGATGTAGGGGAGAAGTGTGCCGCCTTGAACGGCGTCAATTTGTCCGTGCGCGGCGTCGAGCGCATATAGCGCAAGCCCAGTATCCCTCAAGTCTACAACATCATCCCCAGCGGGAACGTTCGCAATCTCGGTCTGGTCTCCGTCACTGTCCACCGATACGATCGCCGACGCGTTGGTGAGTGTCGTCACGCTTCCGCCGATATATACCTCTATCGGTGCATCCATTAGCAGATTGGTGGCAAGCTCTTTCGACTGCAGCGGCATATCCTGCACGCTGCGCGTCGTGCCGTCGCCATGGTAAAGAATGCCAGCAGAGGCATCGTAGAAGGCATGCGCATCAAGATCCCAACCGGAAGCCACCGCACCCTGTACGCTTTTTAGCGGAGCAAAGAGTGCGACCGGTGGGAAACGCTTGGAAGCCGTTTCGGTCTGGTCGGTGCGCGTCGCGAATATTTGCTCTCCACCGGTCCATACAGGCATATTCCACGCAGTTCCCTTATCGTGAATGGCAACATAGCGAATATCGCTGATAAGGCTCACCGTAATAGTTGCATTTGCCGATCCTGTTACAGGCCTACCATAGCCGTCCAGCCCATCCCAAGCGTAGGTGTAGGTCTGGTTAGGATCAGGCGGGAAATACTTTACGAAGTGCTCGCCGGCTATGTCCACCTCTAAGCGCACTTTTTCCAGCGTCTCAAAATGCTGCGCATCATATGGCCCTGTCAGTGGGATCTCCAATCGGGACAAAGCCAACCTTCCACCGGCTGCTCGACGGCTTGAATAATAGAGTGAATAGGGTGTCCCGACGACAGGCAAATTCTCGCCCAACTCACGGGTCATCACCCGAACGATACAACCATGAACGTGACAGCAGGCATCCTTACATCGGGGTAGTTTATTCACGTGAGGTGCCACATCTGGAATTACATTCAGATCTTGTTGGATACCCCACCAATTCCAGTCGAAGGGGGTAAAGTGCTGGATCGGCATGCGCCAAATTTCGGCACCCACCGGATAATGCGTTGCCAGCGAAACAAGCTCTGCACTGGTAAAGCCAAGCTGGGCGAGCGTTGCTGGATCCGCCGCTTGGCCAGTGCCGTCCACGTCCACTTCGGCGGCGCCTTGTGCATCGACGCCCAGTATCTTGATCACCAGCCCATTACCCGATGCGTTCCATCTGGCATTATCGAAGTCGTAAGAGCCCGATGGCACGGTGATGCCCACCGGCGCTTGCAGAAAGTTTGTCAAGTACGCGTAGACCGTTTGCGAGAATTGCACGGTCGAGGCGTTCTGGGCGGCAGCCTCGTCGAAGCTGAAATCCGCCGCATAGGTATAGGCGCTGTAGGTGGGGAGTTTCGCCGGCATCGCGTTGGGACCACGCTGACCGACGGTGTACTCGGTGATGCGGAGCGTTCCCTCGGCGAGCGGCGCCGTGCTGCCGTCGGGCAGTTTCATGGTCGCGGTGGTGCCGGCGGGGAAGAAGACCGCAGGTTGTCGGGTGCCCGCATCGTCCGTGGTGGTGGGGCCGGTGATGAACTGCTCGGGGGCCGCAGCACCGAAGCCAACCGTGCCCGCCGGCGCAGCGAGCGGGCGCAAGACGACATCGGGCGCCCAAGCGTAATCGTTCCAACTGATTGGAACCGTGCGTTCGACCTCGGTGTAGCCCTTGCGCTGATATACGACGGCGAGCGAGCCGCCACCGTTGACGCCCAGATCGAAACGCCCGTCCAGGCGGCTCTGAGTCTGGCCGAATTCCGGATGATGCAGAATGGTAACGGTGGCGCCCGGAAGCGGGTTGCCGTTCGGATCGAGCACGCGACCGCGGATGACAGCGGCGCGCTCGGGGGTGATCGTACCGGCGGCGACACCGATCTGGATCGGGTTCGCACCGCTGTAGAGAAACGCCGTGGCATCGCCGAAAGGCGTGATACCGGTCGGGGTGAGCACCGGGGCTACGCTCGCGGGTGCCGGCGGCAGCGTGCCGGCGGCAAGATCGTGTGCACCCGGTGTGGTATTGCCGGCCTCGTCGGTGAGCGTGATGGCGATCAGGTCGCCGTGCGCCCCAGGCAGTGTGGCCGTGAAGCCGCCGTTCTGGTCGGCATAGACAATGACGCTTGCGCCGGTGGTGACGTCGGTGACGGTAACGGCAACGCCCGGGTCGACGGCGCCACTCGTGCCGGTAACGGTGAGATTACCGCCCGTCGGATCGCTCACACCGATGAGACCGAGATTTGGCGCGTCCGGTGCGACCGTATCGAGCGTCACCGTTCGAGTGAGTGCCGAGGTATTGCCGGCAAGATCGGTGGCGACAAGCGTTATCAGGTTATCGCCCTCGGCTAGATTCAAAGCCATGCTGAAGCCGAGATCGGTGCCGACGCTAACCGTCGTGCCGTTGACGGTCAATGTGCCCGCCTCGCTCAGATGCCCCTGAAGTATCAGATGCGGCTGATTGGTGTAACGCCCACCCGGTTGGGTGATGGTGATGGTCGGCGGAATCGTATCCACAGTGAAGCTGAGCGTTGCGGACTTGGACGTATTGCCCGCAAAGTCGGCGACGGTGGCGCTCAGGCTTTGACCGCCCTCGTCGAGATCGGCCGCGAGTGCGCAGGTGGCGGTGCCAGCCGTTGGGGTCGAGCCGCTGGCGGACGTACAGTTGACACTGACCGGTGCGCCGTTGGCGAGTAAGGCCAAGGTGGTGAGGTCTACGCCGGGGCCGGGATCGGAGTAATGGAAGTCCAGTTCGGGACGTTTGGTCGCGACGAATGCGGCGCTCGCCGGAGCGGTAAAGGTAAGCGTGGGTGGCGCGGCGGCGGCATAGAGCGCCAGCGCATCTACCGCTCCGCCATATCCAGGGTGATCGTCGAGGTGGATGGTTTGCAGCACAGTAGAGTCCGCCCCCACGTGAATGAGCTTGCCCAGCCCCAGGAACCAGAACAGCGGTCGGGTCGCCAGCCAGACGGAATGGTCGGACGAATTAGCAACCAATCCAACGAAGATGCTTAACGGATCGGAGAGATTCGACAGCGTAAATTCGACAAGCCCCGAACCATCTACGCGAGAAAGCGAACCATATCCCCCGGCCCATACTGCGCCACTGCCATCCGCTGCGAGGAAACGATCGGCGTAATATGGCAAATCGATCTGGGTCGCGATCATGCCATCGCTTACGGTGTAGCGGTAAAGGTCATCGCCACGGATGACCCAGAGACTCGAAAGCATATCCGAATAGGCAAGCGCCCTGATGAGTCCATGACCGGCAAGCGCAAAACTGCCCATAACGCTACCGTCGGCCGCGTAGGCCGTAAGTTGATTGCCTGCTGCAACCCAGAGTTGCGAGTGTTTCGGATCGAATGAAATTCCAGCGATCCAATGCGCCGTTTCAACGCTGCCGAGCAAATTTCCCTGCATATCGAAGCGGTAGAGCGTATTGTTGCCCATAAGCCAGACAACGCCACCCGCGGTATCCACCGCAAGTGCGGTGTGCAGAGCGCTGACATGCACATCTTGTGGGAGAGAGACCGAGACCAGCGGGGCACCCTCTGCGCTCCAGGCATCGAGCTGATGGTGGAAGAGCACCCACAACTCGCCGTCGGTCGCGCTTTCCGCGGCTGCGTATGGTGGCGGGCCGGTTTGGTCTATCTCGTCGAGAAGCGTGCCATCGTCTGCCGATAACCGGACTAGCGCCTGATCGGCCGCCACCCACAGACTTGGCGTGTAATTTGACTCCGTCCCAGAGACCGGAACGGCGAGCGCCAATAGCACGACGACACCAAAGAGATAACGTAGCGTACGCAAGAATATATTCATGATCCCTCCCAACCGGCCTGTCCCATCAAGCCTTGTTCTGAGTATAGTCAGCTTTTTGAGTTTATGTGCATTGATCTCGAACTTCGGGTTTCAGATACGCGATGACTCTTTTTGCCGCTGAGAGCGGCATTTCCTGTACCATTCGAGCATCGAGAATTCCCGGGCGAGAATAAAGGGATCGATAGGGCTGATTAATTACTGATGCCGGCGAGATAGTTGCTGCCGAGTTGCTGCATCTGGTCGAGTATCCAGGTTTGACGTTGCAGAATATATTCCGAGGGGTCGGTTGGGTCGAAGTGGTCCGGGTCGGGCAAGGCAGCGGCAAGCAGGGCCGCTTCGGCCTGGTTCAGTTGCGAGGCATGTTTGCCGAAATAGGTTTCCGCGGCGGCTTCCACGCCGAAAGTGTGGGGGCCGAACTGGGCGATGTTGAGATACATATCGAGCACGCGGCGCTTGGGCCAGGTGACGTCGATCAGCACGGTGAAGTACGCACCGATCGCTTTCCTGAAATAGCCGCCACCCGACCATAGAAAAAGGTTTTTCGCGGTCTGCTGGGTGATCGTACTTGCGCCGTGCACGGTATCGCCCTGTTCGTTGTGCTTGATGGCCTTGCGGATCGCCCGCAGGTCGAAGCCGTGATTGGTGGGAAACGTCTGGTCCTCGCTCGCCACCACAGCGAGACGCATGGCCGGCGCGATCCGCTCATACGGCACCCAGGTCTGATGGAGCGGCTGGCCGTGCGCGGAACCCAGGGCGGTTTCGAGCATGAAGGCGGTGGTGGGCGGATTGTGCCAGCGCAAGGAGAGCACGGGCATCCAGGTCACGAGGAACAGCACGAGCACAGTGGCAAATAACATCCACGGCCAAACGCGCCGCCGTTTCGGCAGGGGCCGATCTGGCGGTCGGAGTGCAGGCGCATCCCGTTCGGCTTTGATTTCTGGCAGGTCATCCATCGTGATTTTTCGGGCTGTCGTTATGTAACATTCGACCGGCGCCAGCCGGAGCGGTTCAAGCTGTCGAGAATACCTGCGTTGATGCCGATTGTAAAAAGCCCCACTTGGAGCTAGTATTTACCAAGCTTCCGATTGGCTCGGAGTTTCCCGAATTTGGGTTTTTATGGAGAAGGACATCATGAACACAAAAAGTCTTATCGTCGTAGCCATGATCGGCGCCGGTGCCCTGACACTCGGTGCCTGTTCGAAGCACAAGGCCATGACGCAACGGAATATCACACCCGCGCAACTGAGCGCCATCAAGGCGCAAGCAGCCACCAAGAAGGCGAATCAACCGAGCCCGACGATAACCACGATGCATGTGCCCGCACTAACGAGCGGGCCAAAGTCGTCTGCGACACCTGTGCCTTCGACGCAGTCGGCCTCGTCTCCAGCATCCGCACCCAGTCCACGTACCGGAGGCTGAAGCCTCCAGCAGAGGATCAGGCGCGCTCGAAAACGCCGGCGGCACCCATGCCGGTGCCGATGCACATGGTCACCAGCGCATGCTTAAGATTGCGCCTCTGCAGCGCATGCAGAGCCGTGGCCGTGAGCTTGGCGCCGGTACAGCCGAGCGGATGGCCGAGCGCGATAGCACCGCCGAGCGGGTTGGTCTTTTCCGGATCCAGACCCAGCTCGCGCACTACGGCTACCGTCTGCGCGGCAAAGGCCTCGTTGAGCTCGATCCAGTCGATGTCTTTCAATTTGAGCCCGGCCGCATCCAGTGCCTTTGGAATCGCCACTTTCGGGCCGATGCCCATGATCTCGGGCGGCACGCCCGCGACCTGAAAGCTCACCAGACGCGCGAGCGGCGTGAGCTGGTATTCCTTCAGCGCGCGTTCGCTGGCCACCAGACACATTGCCGCGCCGTCGCTCATCTGCGAACTGTTGCCCGCAGTGACGCTGCCCTTTGCGGCAAACGCAGGGCGTAGTTTGGCGAGTACCTCTGGCGTCGAGCCAGGACGTGGGCCTTCGTCCGTATCGCAGGTGCGGCGCTTCAAATCGAGTTTGGCCTGCTCCGCATGCGGAACGGCATGAACGACTTCATAGGGCAGCAGTTCGTCGTTGAAATCGCCATCCTCAATCGCCTTCAGGGCGCGTTCATGGCTTTGCGCAGCCCAGGCATCCTGATCCTCACGGTTCACCTTGAACTGTTCGGCCACCTTCTCGGCAGTAATGCCCATGCCGTAGGCGATGCCGTAGTCCTCCCTGCGCTCGAAAATTGATGGGTTGTAGGCCGGGTGATGCCCGCCCATCGGCACCAGACTCATGCTCTCCACACCACCAGCGAGCATCAGATCCGCTGCTCCGAGGCGCACCCGGTCGGCGGCGATGGCGATGGCCTGCAGGCCCGAGGAGCAGAAACGATTGACCGTCATGCCGGGTACGCGATCGGGCAGGCCGGCGAGGAGCACGGCGTTGCGCGCAACGTTCAAGCCCTGTTCGCCTTCGGGCATGGCGCAGCCAACGACGACATCTTCGATGCGCGCGGTGTCCACATCGGGATTGGCTGCTATCACTCCGCGCATGACGTGCACCAGCAAGTCGTCGGGACGGACATGGCGAAACATGCCGCGTGGAGCCTTGCCGACCGGCGTGCGCAGCGGAGAAACGATGTAGGCGTCCTGAATCTGTTTCATTTCTCTCTCCTTTAATTTCTAAGCGGCTTGCCGGTTTTCAGTGTGTGCTCGATGCGTGCGCGGGTCTTGTCCTGCTGCAACAGTTCAAGGAAATGTTTACGCTCCAGCGCCAGCAGGTAGCCCTCTGTCACCCGTTCACCCTCGTCCACTTCACCGCCACACAGAATGTCGGCAATACGCGTCCCCAACTCGAAATCGTATTCGGAAATGTAACCGCCCTCGAGCATGTTCACCAGTTGTGCCTTGATGTTGGCGATGCCGGTACGGCCCATGACCGGGATAGCCGTCGGGACGCGCGGCGGCCGATAGCCTGACTCATAGAGAGCCAGCGCCTGGGC
>JBOHZI010000007.1:0-20389 GCA_050738295.1 Gammaproteobacteria bacterium | reverse complement strand
GCGAATAGCGGGCCGTGGCGGACGGGGTCGTCACATGGACGGGGGAAAGGCTGAGGCCGGAGGCCAGGGCAATTACAGTCAGGACAGTCATGGCGTTTCTCCATGGGTGGGTAAGTGTTGTAGCTAACTATAACACCATATCTGAGAATGTCAATACTTTTTCTGAGGGCTTGTCGGGGGCGAGTAAAATAAGCGCCAAACCGGCGGTCGTACCGCTTTTACCCGTTTTAGAGTCGCCTGGAGGAGTTTTCCATGACCCAACCCGTTCGTATCGCCGTTACCGGCGCCGCCGGCCAGATCGGTTACGCCCTACTGTTCCGCATCGCCGCTGGCGACATGCTGGGCAAGGACCAGCCCGTCATCCTGCATCTGCTGGAAATTACCCCGGCGCTGGATGCGCTCAAGGGCGTGGTTATGGAACTCAACGACTGCGCTTTTCCGCTGGTGAGCGACATCGTGGCCACCGACGATGCCAATGTGGTCTTCAAGGATGTCGATTACGCGCTGCTGGTGGGCGCCAAGCCGCGCGGGGCGGGCATGGAGCGCAAGGATCTGCTTGCGGCAAACGGCAAGATCTTCGGTCCGCAGGGCAAGGCGCTGAACGCGCATGCCAGGCGCGACGTCAAAGTGCTGGTGGTCGGCAATCCCGCCAATACCAACGCCCTGATCGCCCAGGCCAATGCGCCGGATCTGGATCCGTCCTGCTTCACCGCCATGGTGCGCCTGGATCACAACCGGGCCATGAGTCAGCTCGCCGAGAAGACCGGCGCGCACAACACCGACATCAAGAAAATGATCATCTGGGGCAATCACAGCTCCACCCAGTACCCGGACATCCACCACACCACCGTGAAGGGCAAGCCCGCCATGGAGCTGGTGGATCAGGGCTGGTACGAAAAAGAGTTTATTCCGACCGTGCAGCAGCGCGGCGCCGCCATTATCAAGGCGCGCGGTGCCTCGAGCGCGGCCTCGGCGGCTTCGGCGGCCATCGATCACATGCGTTCGTGGGCGCTCGGTACCGATGCCGGCGACTGGGTCTCGATGGGCATTCCGGCGGACGGTTCCTACGCCATCAAGCCGGGAATCATCTACGGCTACCCGGTGACGGTGAAGAATGGCCGCTACAGCATCGTGCAGAATCTGGACATCAACGATTTTTCACGGGCCCGCATGGATGCTACAGCCAATGAGCTGCACGAGGAACGTGCCGCCGTTGCCGATCTGCTCTGAGGATCGGGGCCCGGGGCTCGGATCCGGAAGCGACTTCAACCGCAATTCCTTGAAAAAGCCCGAATTCAAACGTCCGTTTGAATTCGGGGCGGATTCGCGTTATCTTAAGCATTGCGACCCGGGTAATTTGGCCCGCATCCTTTTCGAGGAATCACGACATGAATGCGATGTTCTCATTAGTAGTATTGATTGGCGGCGCGATCGTGTTCGCTGTTGCGGCTCTGCTGGAGTTGCTCAAGCGAGCGATCGTGTTGCTGGGTCTGGGTGTGGCTGCAGTATTCGGTTTTGTGCTGGGGCTGGTATGGCGGGTGCTGGTGTGGCTGGCACGGGCAAGCGGCTTGCGCGTGTTGCGCCGTCGGGTAGTGACGGCACCCATCTTTTCCCTGTTCGCCAAGGTTCTGCCGCCGATTTCCGCTACCGAGCGTGTGGCCCTCGATGCCGGAGGTGTGTGGTGGGAGGGCGAGCTGTTCTCGGGCCGTCCTGACTGGTCGAAGTTGCATGCCATGGCGCCGCCGGTACTCACCCCCGATGAACAGGCCTTTCTCGACGGCCCGTGCGATGAACTCTGCCGCCGGCTCGACGAGTGGAAAATCACCCACGTCTGGGCCGATCTGCCGCCCGATATCTGGAAATTTTTACGCGAGCAGGGCTTCTTCGCGATGATTATTCCCAAGCGTTATGGAGGGCTTGAATTTTCCAATTTTGCCCATTCTCAAGTGCTGCTCAAGATCGCGAGCCGCAGCCCGACGGCAGGCTCCATCGTCTCGGTGCCGAATTCGCTGGGTCCGGCAGAACTCTTGCTGCACTACGGCACCGACGAACAGCGCGACTATTATCTGCCGCGCCTGTCCGACGGCCGCGAAGTGCCGTGCTTTGCGCTCACTTCGCCCACGGCCGGCTCCGATGCGACCTCCATCCGCGATACCGGCGTGGTGTGCAAGGGCACCTGGCAGGGCAAGGAAGTGGTCGGCATTCGCCTTAACTGGGACAAGCGCTACATCACGCTGGCGCCGATCGCGACGCTGCTCGGCCTGGCCTTCAAGCTCTACGACCCCGAACATCTGATCGGCGAGCAGGATGAATACGGCATCACCTGTGCGCTGGTGCCGACCTATCTGCCCGGGATCACGATTGGGCGTCGTCACTTCCCGATGAACGTGCCGTTCCAGAACGGCCCCACTCAGGGCGAAGACGTGTTCGTGCCGGTGGATCACATCATCGGCGGCATACCGATGGCGGGCCACGGCTGGAAGATGCTGGTGGAAAACCTCTCGGTCGGGCGGTCTATTTCGCTGCCGACGAACGCCACCGGCTGCTCCAAGCTCGCGCTGTACGCCACCGGTGCCTATGCTCGCTTGCGCAAGCAGTTCCGGGTGCCCATTGCGGCCTTCGAGGGCGTGCAGGAAGTGCTCGCGCGCATGGGCGCCAACGTGTATGTGATGGATGCCACGCGGCGCATGACGCTTGCTTCGCTCGATGCCGGCGAGCGCCCGGCCGTGGCCTCTGCTATCGTCAAGTTCCACCTGACCAACTTGGGCCGCGACGTGGCGAACGATGCGATGGACATCCACGGCGGCAAGGGCATCATGCTGGGGGCGGGCAACTACCTGGCCAGCGGCTGGCGTTCGGTGCCGATCGCGATCACCGTCGAGGGCGCCAACATCATGACGCGTTGCCTGATGATTTTCGGGCAGGGCGCGATCCGCGCTCACCCTTACATTCTCGAGGAGATGGAAGCCGCACAGTCCACCGATCATGCCCGCGGCCTCAAGGTATTCGACCGCGTGTTTTTCCGCCACGCCGGATTTCTACTCGCCAATGCGGCGCGCTCGGCGCTGGCCGCTGCGAGTGGTGGGTGCGGATTGCTTTCAGTGCCCGAGGATAGTGCCCTTGTCGAACGTTACCGGCAACTGAGTCGTTACAGCGCGTCGTTTGCGCTGGTTTCCGATGCGGCGATGCTGAGCCTCGGCGGATCCCTCAAGCGCCGGGAGCTAATTTCGGCCCGTCTCGGAGATCTGCTGAGCGATTTGTACATGGGCTCTGCCGTACTCAAACGCTACGGTGAGGATGGCGAGCCGGAGGCGGAGCGCGTGGTCGTGGAATATGCACTCGATGAGATCGTGTATCGGATGGAGGCACGCTTGAGCGAGGTGCTGGCCAATCTGCCCAACCGGGCACTGGCAGCGGCTCTCACGGTGTTGGTGCTGCCTTTCGGGCGCCGGGCGCGGCACGCGAGCGACTCACGGGCCGTCGAAGTGGCCGAATTGTTCAGTCGCTCGAGTGCTGTGCGCAAGCGCTTGTGCGCCGATATCTTCACCCACGATGACACTCACGTTATCGGCTGGATGGGCGAGGCGCTGGAGCTGGCCGAGTGGGCCGAGCCATTGGAAAAACGTATCGCTCACGCGCAGCGCGAGGGCCGGATCGAGGTTGATCCGGAAGCCGATGAGTCGGCCACATTGGAGGCGGCCGTGGCCGCAGGCCTGGTGAGCGACGAGGAGGCCAGGCGTCTTACCCGCTTGCACGAGCTGGTCGGACGGATCGTGGCGGTCGATGACTTCGCGCCTGGGGAACTGGGTGCGGATCCACTGACGGACAACGAGAACGATCGCGTCGATGCCTGGCGCGATTCCGAACGCCGCTCTTTTTCCACGGACCAGAAGCAGCGGAAAGCAACCGCTTGACCCGCTGCACGCCGCGACGTTAGACGGTTTCAAAAGAAGGGGGTTTGGGCCGGGCCTTATGCTGTTTTTGTGGTGATTGGATACTGCATACTTGGTTTCGTCCGCCTGCCTTGGCTTGATAGAGTGCCCGATCGGCACTGGCCAGCATTTGCGGCAGGGTTTGTTCGATGTGTTCCAGCACGGCCACCCCGAAGCTCACGGTTACCGAAAGGTTGCGCGCAAGTCGTGGCCATGGATAAAGGGCAATTAGTGTGCGCAGTTTCTCGCACGCGGCAATGCAGTCGGCAGCTGATGTTTCCGGGAAGACGATGACGAATTCCTCGCCGCCATAGCGGGCCACTATATCGGTGCTGCGCAATTCCGTTGTCAGCATTTTGGCAATGACGCACAGCACTTGATCGCCCATGGCGTGGCCTAGGTTGTCGTTAACCAGCTTGAAGTGATCTATGTCGAGCATGGCTATTGACAGTGGGTGACTGTAGCGCTTGGCGCGTTCCGTTTCGGCCGGGAGTATCGCGTCCAGATGACGACGATTGGGGATGCCGGTGAGCGCATCGCTTCGGCTTTCACGTTCCAGCTGGGTCAGCAGCGACTTTGAATGAGTTTGCTCCTTGGTGAGCGAATGAGTTGTCTGCATCAGTTCTGCCGTGCGCTCGTTAACGCGAGCTTCCAGCATCAGCCGCCTTGCTTCGAGTTCATCGAAGAGGCTTATGTTGACTATGGCTACCGCGATCTGGCGGGCGAAACCTTCCAGTAGATGCAGCTGGTGGAGAGTGAAAGCGTTGGGTTTGTAATCCTGCACGCTCAGGGCGCCAATCGGTTTGGACTTGTAGATGATCGGGACAACGATTATTGAAACAGCTTCTCGCCCGACAGTGATTATTTTTTTGATCGCGGGATGTTCGTCCTTTTGGGCATTGGTGGTGAAAATAGAGGCTCTATTTTGTATGGACCAGGCCAGGATCCCCTGGCTCAGCTTGCGCCGGCTCGGAGCGTGGCGCTGGCCTTCATCTACATTGAGAAGAATCTCCAGCTCATTGCGATGCGGTTTATACACACCGAGCAGGAAGGCCGCCGAGGGGACCAGTTCCCGGACTTCGATATACACGCGTTCGACTAGTTTTTTCAAATCCGTTGCGGAACTTACCAACTGGTTGATGCGGTTGACGGCGGCAAATTCGTCGGCACGCAGACGTCTTGTTTCGGACAGTCCGGCCACCCATTTGAACAGGACGGCGATTACGACAATGAAAGCGACATAGAGCGCGAAAGCGGACAGAGGCAAATAGGCGTAGATCAGAGCCGTGATAATGCCGGTCGTGGAAATAAACACTTCGGTCACGATACTGAGCCAACTCAAGGGCTGGCGGCGTTCTCTGTTGCTCAAGTCCCGCCATATCATGAACAGAAACAGCAACTCGTTTACGACCTGTAGCGTAATGACCAATGCCACCGCCCGGCCGAATGCCGTAAGGTTGAAGACAACCAGCGGTGTCTGACCTCCGAGTTCTTTGTACACAAAGCCGGCCGCGAGCACGGAGAGCACGAACATTCCGATATTTGCTCCAGCGCGCATGATGCGCTGCAGAAACGGTTCGCGACGCGGATCGGCAAGCAGTGTCCAGACGAGCACGGCTGAACCGGCTATCCATGCGGCCTGGGTCCCTCCAAAAATCAGAATGGCGGCGACCAGCGCCAGACGGTCAAAGGAAATGTAGCCGCGTCCCCCGGTAGATAATGCCCGCGCCGGCACCGGCAGTATCATCAAAAGCAGCATGAGCAGCGCGAAAATGATCAAGCCCTTGTAAGCAAGGCTCATGGGGATTTCCAGTGGCATGGAGTATCCGAGCGCCACCAGGGCAGCTGCGAAATAGATTATTGCCACGGCAGGCCGAGTCCCCGCGGTAGGCTCGGCTTCTTTATCGTGGTACTTTACGAGGGCTGCGAATAGTGATGGAATACGAGTCAGAGACATGGCTTTCCCGAGGTTTTAAATGAGATCAGTACGCCGGATTGCTTTCCCTCTCGTGCTTTTGGCGCTCGCTTCCGGCTGCGCGGCGCCCGTTCATGTTGAATACAATAACGCGTCTTATGCCAAATGGCACAATTTTGCCTGGGAAGTACCGCAACAAGGCGCGGTCGCCAACCCCATCCTCAACAGCGGCATTCTAACCACTCGGGTTGAAGAGGCGGTCTCCGAAACCTTGTCCAAGGCGGGCTACCACAAGGTGGATGATCAAAAAAATGCTGATTTTATAGTAACTTATCATACGGCAATGGCATTGCGCCAGGAGCCGCAGTCCGGGATCAGTTTTGCCTATGGCACCTACGGACTCGGGTTCAACACGCTGTTTCTGACCCAGCCGGGGCCGCAGCAGGTGCAGGAAGGCTCGCTGATTCTCGATGTGATCGATGCCCGAACGAAAAAGCTGGTGTGGCGGGGCTGGATAACCAAGGGCCTGAATCAGAGCAACTACTCGCAACAATCGGTCAATGAGGCGGTGCAGCGCATATTTGCGAAGTTCCCGCCGGCGGGGGCCTGATTCGGCACGTGTACGCGGAATACTTCGGCCTGTCCGAGCTACCGTTTTCGATTGCGCCGGATCCGCGTTATCTTTTCCTCAGCGCACATCACCGGGAGGCCTTGGCGCATCTGGCCTACGGGGCACGTGAGGCGAACGGCTTCATCCAGCTCACCGGGGAAATCGGCACCGGCAAGACCACACTGGTTCGGCGTCTGTTGGCACAAATGCCGGAAGGGGTTGAAATCGCTTTCATCTTCAATCCCGATGTATCCCGTCTCGGCCTGCTTAAAAGCATATTGGCAGAACTGGGCGAGACGGTGGCGACCGGGCCGGTCGAGCGTAGCGAACTGGCCGCGAACATTTATCGTCATTTATTGAGCGCACACGCCCGGGCGCGTCGAGTGGTACTCGTGATCGACGAGGCCCAACGACTGGCGCCCGACGTGCTCGAAGAGGTGCGGTTGTTGACCAATTTCGAGACCGATCGCCATAAACTCCTGAACGTGATTCTGGTCGGCCAACCTGAGTTGCGTGAGACGCTGGCCCGGGCGGATTTGCGCCAGCTCGCGCAGCGGGTCACCGCGCGTTACCACTTGGGTCCTCTCGGCCCCGTCGAGACCGCGGCCTATATCCGTCACCGCCTGACGCTTGCCGGTGCGCCCGGACGTATTTTCAGCCCGCGTGCGGTGCGCGGGATCCAGCACTATACGCACGGCATCCCACGCCTCATCAACCTGGTGTGCGACCGGGCGCTGATGGCGGCCTATGTCCGGGAGTTGCGTGAAGTCTCGCCGCGCCTGGTGGCCGTCGCCGTCAGGGAGTTGGCCGGCATGCCGGCCCGCACCGAGCGTTCGCCGCGTCGGCTCATCTATGCGCTGTCGATGCTTGCCGTGTTTGCCTTGGCGGCTGCAACCTTTGCCTGGTGGATGGCAGGTCGTGGCGGGCATTTGCCCTAGAATCCGTCACAAAATACTCTGTGGCTCCTGTTCACGCGCTATTTCGAGATAGGTTCAAAATCTTCGGGAGAATGTGACATGTCGATCCTGTCTGATGCCTGGCGCCGTTCGCGTGGCGAAGAAGACGCTGTATCGCGTGCGCTTGGCGCGCCGCCGCTCCCCGGTGGACATTCCGGAGGTCGGTTACTCCCCTGGGTCCTGTGTCTGTGTGCCGTGCTGGTCATTGCGGTGGTCGGCCTGGGTGTTTATGTGTGGCGCAGCGCAGCCGTGCGGCCGGCTGTGTCGGCCCATCAAACCCCCGGAGTTAAAAGCAGAATGATGCCGGGGCCGTCGCCTGCTACGGCCCTGCTGGGTGCAACGCCACAACCGTTGGGCGAGGTACACAGGCAGCCTGCCAAGCCGGTCGGAACCGTGAAGCAAGAGTCCGGAGTATCAGGCGGGGGGGGGCCGGCAGACGTCGGCCAGCGCGAGAAGACGCAAGCTCCCGGTGCGGTCGGTGCGCGGGCAACGCAAACGGTGCCTGATGCCGTGCGTGCGGCATTGCCGCCGTTAGCGGTCACCGTGCATGTATGGAATCCGCGGCCGAGTTCGCGCTTTATTATCGTCGACGGCCATGTGTACCACGAGGGCGACACGCTGGGCCCGCAATTGCGTCTGGTTGCCATCACCCAATCCGGACAGATTGTGGATTTCCGAGGCTATCTCATTACTCTGACGGGTCAATAGCGCGAGGCTGTTGCCAAAGCCGCTTAGTCGGGCGGTGTGAAATTGATGGTTTGCACCACCGTGGTAGGCGTCTTGACCGGCTTGAACCGCCATTGCCTTACCGCGTCCTTGGCTGCGTTGTCGAAAATGTGGCGTGGTTTGGACGTAATCACCTGGATGTCACTGGTTCGTCCGCTGCGAGTCACCACGAAGCTCACGGTCACGTTACCGCCCTGACGCGAACGGTAGGCGTTCGATGGGTACTGGGGCGCGACCAGATGGGTCGGATGAATGTTGCCCGGAACCGAGTTGGCTGGCGTCTTCGGCTCGGTAGCGGGCTGTGGTTTAACTACCGGTTTAACGCGGGCCGGAGGACGGAACACCAGGGTCTGGCTCACGCGGCTGGCGACAGGTTCTCCATCTGCCGTGGCTGGATGGAAGAGCCAGTGGCTTACGGCTGCGCGCGCTGCGTTGTCGAACATTCCGGGCGGCTCGCTGTTCACGATACGGAGGTCGGCGGTTGAGCCGTTGGGCAGGATGGTAAAGGCTACCGTGACGCTGCCCTTTCTGCGTTCGACCAGAGCCTTGGTCGGATAGCTCGGCGCAAATATGTGCAGTGGCCGTGGTGCTACGCGTTTTACTACATGTGCCGGCTGCACCTTTGGTGCTGTTTTCGTCGTCTTTGCCGGAGCAGCGGAAGGGCTGGGTTTGGAGCCCAGATTGAAATTCAATGCCTGACGCTGAACCCGCAGATTGGCACCTGATGCGGTCGCCTGATGAGGCGCCTGTGTCGGGGAAACGATCAGAGTGCCGAGATTCGTGTTGCTGCTCGTCGACGAACTCGGGCTCGATTGCTGGGCAAGGAGGCTGGGCGCAAGCACAAAAAGCGCCAGCGCCCCGAATGCGGCACAAGAAAAGCGGATTGGATGGTGAGGCCTAAGCAGCATGGGTAGGCTCCGAAAAATTCAGGATATGTCGCTCGACTGACTACAGTAACGCTATTTTATGCTTTTTTGTGACAAAATTGGCACATTAACGGTGAGTCGTCTTCTCGCATATGCTCTCGCTCCTGCCGGTCTGGCTTGCGGCTTCGGGGCTCTGCGCTACACTGGCAGCGCAATAATGGAGTCGCGCGAAGCCGAAAATATCCGCTGCGCGAGGGGATGTCAACTCGACAACGCGGTACATAAAGGGCCTGGTGCGAGTGTATGAGAATTCTACTGGTGGATCATTCACGGGTGACGCAGTCCTTCTGGCGCAAGAAGCTGGAAGCGCGTGGTTATGACGTGGTATCCGCCGATGATGCCGAGGAGGCGCTCAGCATTCTCGATGAGCGTCGCGTCGAACTTGCACTCATTGCCTTGACGCTGCCCGGCATGGACGGAATTGCGCTGACGCGCGTCATGCGCCGCCGCCCGCAGCATCAGGCCACGCCGGTCATCCTGTTGTGTGGGCGCAAGGACAGCAGCATCGAGGAAGAATCCCGCCTGGCCGGCGTGAGTGCGATCGTGGACAAGGCCAACGTAGGCGCGATGTGGGAATCGGTGGCGCGTGCGATCGAGGAGCATGCACTCGATTTGACGGGCTGCGTGCTGTATCTGGAAGACAGTCCTACGGCAGCGCGCTTTATGCTCGATACCCTGGAAGCGCTGGAACTGCGCGTCGATCACGTAATGAGCGGACATGCGGCGCTGGCTGCGCTGGAACACGAGCGCTACGACCTGGTTATTACCGACGATCGCCTGGAAGGCGAGATGCGTGGATCCGAAGTGGTGGAAACCATCCGGGCTTTCCACGACGAGCGTGCTCTGCTCCCCATTCTGGGGGTGTCCGGCGCGAATGAAGCCGATGAGCGGCGTGCTCTGTTCCGCGCCGGGATCAACGATTTTCTGGGCAAGCCCGCGCTGCCCGAAGAAATGATGGCGCGGGTGACGAGTCTGCTGGCAGCGCGTCAATTGGCGTTGGCGGTGCAGGCCCAACGTCGGCGATTGTCGCGTGTAGCCTTGCTCGACCCGCTTTCGGGCCTGTTCTCGCGTCAGACTTTCATGACCTTCGCGCACAAGTGTCTGGCTCGAGCCGAACGCTACGAGGTGCCTGCCGCGTTGGGCATAGTCTCGGTTAACGGCCTGGCCAAAATCAACGATGCGTTCACCTATACCGTGGGCGACCGGGTTATTGTCGAAGTCGGCCGCCGCATCGAGGCGAACTCGCGCGCGAGTGATCTGGTCGCACGCCATGGCGGAGCGAGTTTTGCGGTGTTGCTGGATCACAGTGATGCGCAAGCTGCGCTCACGCGCTTTAGCCGTTTGGCCGAGAGCCTTGTCGAGATGCCCGATTTACCCGAGGGGTTGAGCTTTGTAATCGGTTATGTGGCGCTCGATGGCAAAACGCCCTGTCCGGCGGATGATCTTATACAGGCGGCCGAGATGGCGCGGGATGCGGCGCGGATGGAGAAAAAAACGCTGTGCCAGGGATACTTGCCGACTGCGGAAGACTTCGAAGTCCAGCCGATGGGCAAAAAATAGCCATCGATTGCACGCGCAGGCTCTCAGCCGGGCGGCCAGAGTCCGAGCACGATCGCAATGGCCACCAGCACCAGCAAGCGGTGCCCCATATCCAGCATCCAGTCGTGGGCCAGGCGGCGTCTAAACAGGCCGTCCATGAGTGAGCTGGAAGCGCAGAAGCCGAGCCATACGAGTCCGGCCAGGGCGAGCGCATAGCCCAGACCCTGCCAATGACAGAACAGGAGCAGGGCTTCCAGCGCAAAGGCCTGTACCCAGCTTGCAGTCAATGCAATGAAATAATGGGAAAGTCGCCGCGCCAGCGTGTGTTCCATCCGGTCCAGCGCATCGGGAGCAAAGCGTAGCCACAGCGGTCCGAAGGTAAAGGGCGCGTACCATACTGCAGCCGCGATAAAGCCGGCCAGGCCGGCAATAATCGCACCGAAAGCCTCGAATGGAGTCATGCCTTGAGTCCCGTGCCCCGTTTGAGCAACCACAACGACAGGGCGAAGAGTACCACCAGAAAGCCGCCCATGATGGCGTAGGCTTCAACCAGACCAATGTCGGAGATGCCGAGGAAGCCATAGCGCAGCGTCTCGATCATGTAGAGCAGGGGATTGGCGTGCGTTACGTGTTGCCAAACGGTGGGCAGCAGGCTGATCGGGTAGAACACGCCGCCTAGATACACGAGCGGCGTGAGCACGAACGTGGGAATGATCGTGACGTCGTCGAATTTTTTGGCAAAGAGTGCATTCAGGAGTCCACCCAGAGCAAAGACCGCCGAAGTCAACAGCGCTGTCGTGATGATGATCCACGGATGGGCAATAGGAAGATGGGTGAAAAACGAGGCGACCGCGGTGACGATAGCGCCGACCATCAATCCCCGGAACATGCCGCCGGTCATGTAGCCGAGCAGGACGAGCACGTTGGGCAGCGGCGAGACGATCAGCTCTTCGATGTGACGGGCGAACTTGGCGCCGAAAAATGAGGACACCACGTTGGTGTAGGAGTTGGTGATAACCGACATCATGATGAGGCCTGGTGCGATGTAGGCCATGTAGTCGAAGCCGTGCATCTTGCCGACCCGGCTGCCGATGACGGTGCCGAAGATCAGGAAGTACAGTGTCATCTGGATGACCGGCGGCACCAGGGTCTGCACCCAGATACGCAGGATGCGCTGCATCTCCTTGCGCACGAGGGTGTAAAAGCCGACCCAGTTAGCTAGCGCGCGTTCGGGATGCATCCCGTTCCTCCTCGACCAGCCGCAGGAAAATTTCTTCCAGACGGTTGCTCTTGTTGCGCATGCTTACGACTTCGATCCCGTGCGCACTCAAACCCTCGAAGGCGCCGTTGATGTTGTGCCCGCGCGTAATATCCAGCTCCAGTGTGTCGCTGGACACCTGGCGCAGAGCGTAGCCATCGAGTTCCGGTAGTTGCGTCACGGGTTGGCTCACATCGAGCACGAAGGTTTCCGTGTGCAAACTGGAGAGCAGTTCGCGCATGTCACCTTGTTCGGCGAGATGCCCATTCTGAATGATGGCGATTTCGCGGCACAGGCTCTCGGCCTCCTCGAGGTAATGAGTGGTCAGGATGATCGTGGTACCCGCGCGGTTCAAGCCGCGCAGAAAGTCCCACATCGAGCGCCGCAGTTCGATGTCCACGCCGGCCGTGGGTTCGTCGAGGATGAGCAGCGGCGGCTCGTGCATTAGCGCACGGGCGATCATCAGTCGGCGTTTGAATCCGCCCGACAATGCGCGTGCGTTGGTATTGCGGTATTGCCACAAGCCGAGTTGAGTCAGGTAGCGTTCGGCTCGCTCGTGCGCCAGGTGGCGTGGAATGCCGTAGTACCCGGCCTGGTTGATCACGATATCGATACTGCGTTCGAACAGGTTGAGATTGATTTCCTGTGGTACCAGACCGATCCGGGCCTTGACGCCGGCCGGGTCGCGGTCGAGGTCGATGCCGAACACCTCGACCGATCCCGATGATTTGGTCACCAGCGAGGTCACGATGCCGATGGTGGTGGTTTTGCCGGCGCCATTTGGGCCGAGCAGCGCGAAAAATTCACCCGGTTCCACATTGAAGCTGACCCCGGCCAGGGCCTCGCGTCCGTTCTTGTAGGTTTTGCGCAAATCCTCGACGCGAAGCGCGGGAATGGCGGAAGTATCAATCATGGGGTGCCATTATACGGGCCCAAAAAAAGGCCCCGCGGCGAATGCCGCGGGGCCGATGCTCAGGATATCGAATCCCGATCAGGGACGCTTGAGGCAGAAGCCGTAAGTGCCGCTGCCCGCATAGGCGTAGATGTCCCAGTAGTAATAACCGGCCGAACCGTTGTAGTTAATGCTCTCGTTGGAGGTGTTGCTGGTCGATTCGGCCACAACTTCCCAACCCCAGTAGTAGCTGTACTGGTACAGGTACAGATCGAAGTCCGTGCCTGAAGGACCGGTAAGTATGCCTTTCTCTCGACCACGCTTCGCATGGTAGTAATTGCCGTCCGGCTGGAAGCTGTCGTTACCCTGGCTCACGCTGGCCGTGTAGCTGGTGTAACCGTTCGCGCAGCCTCCGGTGGTGACCTGATTCACCGTGACCGATTCGGTGGCGGTGTTGGAATCCGCCTGTCCGTCGTTGGCCTTGAAGGTGAAGCTGTCGCTACCGTAGTAGTTGCTGTTCGGCGTGTAGGTGAACGCACCGCTCGAGGCATTGGTGATGCTCACCGAACCATGGCTCGGCTGGCTCACGATGCTGAAGGTCAGTGCATCGCCATCCGGATCGGACGCCGAGAGCGTGCCGCTCTTGGCCGTGTTCTCGTTGGTGGTGATGCTGCCGTTGCTCGCGGTGGGCGGATTGTTGCCGCCGCCGCTCGAGTTCACCGTGACCGATTCGGTAGCCGTGTTGGAAGTCAGTCCGGCACTGTCGGTCGCTTCAAAGGTGAAGCTGTCGCTACCCGAGTAGTTGTTGTTCGGCGTGTAAGTAAACGCGCCGGTCGAGGCATTGGTGATGCTCACCGAACCGTGACTCGGTTCGTTCTCGATGCTGAAGGTCAGTGCATCGCCATTCGGGTCGGACGCCGAGAGCGTGCCATTGACGGCCGTATTCTCGTTGGTCGAAACCGAACCGTTGCTCGCGGTGGGCGGATTGCTGCCGCCACCGCTGCCACCGCCGATGTCATTGACCACATCGGAGA
The DNA here is from genome assembly GCA_050738295.1 of Gammaproteobacteria bacterium. GTDB lineage: Bacteria > Pseudomonadota > Gammaproteobacteria > JAKDMP01 > JAKDMP01 > JBAUSV01. The sequence goes on along the minus strand of JBOHZI010000007.1, from coordinate 6,601 downwards.
TGATCATGCTGCCGAAGCCGGTGGTGTAGTCCCAGCCGGTAGCAGCCGATTCGCCGCCGTTGCTGCCGGAGGTGATGTCGTGGAAGTCCGACGAAGGCAGCTGGTAAATCAGCGGCGCGGCAAAGCCGACGCTGGTGCCCTGGGCGGCAATAACGCGTGCCCAGGTGCCGACGAACAGCGGCGAAGCGAGGCTGGTGCCGCCGTACTGCTGCTGCTGACCATCAACGATGATCTTGGAGCCCGAGTTCGGGTCGGCGTCGAAGGCCACATCAGGCACGCCACGGGTGCTGTGGCCGGCATTCTGGCCGACGCCCTGCTGCCAGCTCGGCATGGCCTCGAAGGTGCTGGGGCTGCCGCCGCCATCACTCCAGGCCGTTGCGCTGTTCCAGGTGGTCGTCGAGGCGTTCAGCGTGGTGCCGCCGACTGCGACTACGTACTGCGAGGCAGCCGGCCAGCTCGGCGTGGTGCCGCCGTTGCCGCACTCGTCCGCGCCGGAATCGCCTGAGGAGACCGAAATGGTCTGGCCCTGGGTGTCCGCCTGCTGAAAGCTTTGATCCTGAGAGGCGGCTGAACCGTCGCCCTGTGCGTCGGTTTCGCACTCGCCCAGCGAGACGTTGATCACTTTCGTCGCATCGGCATTCACGATCGTGTTGAAGTCGGCCGTGAGGTTGGCGTTCGACAGGCTCGGGATGTTGTAGAAGATGAGCTTGCCGACCTGGCCGCCGCTCATGCCGACGATGTCCTGGCTGTCCAGATCCCATTCGGGGTCACCGCTGGTGTCAGAGCTGGTGCCGTTGGTGTTCACGGTCTGTGTAGTGACGGTTGCCAGACCGTTCTGCGAGGTGAACGAGTTAAGGTCGTTCTTGATGTTGGTCAGGCTGCCTTCGGTCACGATGCCGATGGTGACGCCGGACGCGGTCGGAGCGCCGCTGCCACCATAGATCGAGGAAAACTCCGTCGGGTTGTGTCCGGTAACCGAGTTGGGATGGATACCGTGCGTGCCCAGGCGGTGACCCTCGGCGGTGCTGCCGTGAAGGACGTTGCTGCGGTTGTCTTGCTGCGAAGCCCGAACAATCGTGGTATGCAGCACGTGAACGTTCTGCAGACCGAGCACAGCGAGCACCGTGCCTTGCAGCGCGGTCGGAACCTTCGGAGCGCTGGAGTTGGCATAGGCAAGACGCCCGTCATGTGTCTGCACGCTTACCAGACGAGTCTGGAAAGCCGATTGCACCGTGGATGCCGTTGCGTCGCCCGACACCATCAAACGGTTCGGAGCAATTGTGACGTTGCTGAAACCTGCCTTCTTCATGAACGTCGCTACCGCCTGTGCCTGTTCGGCAGTCGGCGAGAAGCGCGCCGTGAACTGAGCGGGCGTCAGTATTGGATGATGCGGATTGGCCAGAAATGCGTCCAGTTTCGACTGGTTGCGCAGTTTCAGGGACAATGCGACATGCATCGCCTTCGAGCTGGCCAGGGTGCCGAGCACCGTATCGCTTGCCTGCAATTGTGTGGCGCGCGACAGGGTTGGAACCATGGCCTGACTGGGGGCCGCCTGGGCCCCGATGGATCCCGCGGCCAGGCCGGCAAGTGCCAGCCCTGCGGCGGAAGTGGAGAGTAAATGTTTCATTAGATTGTCCTCTTGATTCCTCATTAACGTGTGTAGGGTCGCTTTCCATAACGCTTGCCCGTCAGCCGCCAAGGCGGTAACTCTTCCATGACATTGGGGCAATCCCGAACGATCATCGCGCGGCTGTCTCTACTGAAACATTCGCAACGACTCACCAAGTAAAGCGGAATTTCAGAAAAAATCTACACTCTGAGGCGATTTGTCTGGAAAGTCCTACAAGATTTTGCAACTTCGCGGCTTTGTCCGACGGAAAACTCCTACACAAATCGAAAAAATCCGGAACTTTCGAGTATGGCAAGTCGGGACTCGGGCGGCAGCACTCAGCACTCGGCTTCCGTGCTGCTGGTAAAATTGTCTATTCGTCGCGATCTGGTCATCTCACCATGTATACACTTCGGGATAAACGCATCGTTGTGTTCGGCGGCACGGGCTTCATCGGCCGTGAACTCATAACCCGCCTGGCTCGGGCGGGTGCCTATGTCACGCTGATGGCGCGCCATCCCCAGCGCCGCCAGGAGTTGGGCGTGCTTTCGCGGCTGCGCATTATCCGCGGCGATGTGCGCGATGCCGCCTGTGTGGGGCAGGCCCTGGCGGGACAGCACGCCGCGATCAACCTGGTGGGTGTACTCGATGGTGCACCCAAGCAGATGCGCGCACTCCACGTGGACTGGCCAAAAAGGCTGGTTGAAAGTGGCCGCGATCTGGAGCGCATCGTTCATGTGAGCGCCGCCAATGCGGATGCCGATGGGCCCAGCCGTTATCTCACCACCAAGGGCGAAGGCGAGGAGGCTATCAGACAAGCTGGGACGCCATGGACGATCATGGCACCGAGCGTGATATTCGGCATGGGCGACACCCTGTTCAACAAGTTTTCCTTGTTGTTGCGTCTGTCGCCGGGCGCGATGCCGGTGGTGCGCCCGCAGGCTCGATTCAGCCCCGTGCACGTTGGCGATGTAGCCGAAGCTATCGCACGCGCCCTGGTGCGTGACGACACCGCGGGTCGCCGTTTGCCACTGGGCGGCCCCGAAATCTGGACGATGCGCGAGATGCTGGACTATACGCGTCGCCAGATCGGTGTGCGTCGATTGCTGGTCGATCTGCCCGATTCGATGGCCAGGTTACAGGCTGTGGCGATGGGGCTGCTGCCTGGGCGCCCGTTTTCGACCGATCAGCTGCGTACCCTCGGCGTGGATGCGGTGGCCGACACCGTAGCCTTGCACGAGCTGGACATCGAGCCTGCCGCGGTGGAAGCTGTGGTTCCGTTTTATCTGGGGAGCGGCCGACGCCAGGTCAAGTTTGACCGCTTTCGCCAGGAGGCCGGCGGGGCACCCACGGATCGTTGACAGGCTCCCAGTACGCTAGCCTGCAACGGTTACGACGCAGAGTAAGCGCTCCATGAACATCTATCTGGTTGGCGGTGCGGTACGCGATCGTTTGCTGGAGCGGCCTGCAGGCGACCGCGACTGGGTGGTCGTCGGCGCTACGGTCGAGACGATGCGCGAGCGTGGCTATAAAAGCGTCGGCAAGGAATTCCCCGTCTTTCTGCATCCCGAGACCGGTGAGGAATATGCCCTCGCACGTACCGAGCGCAAGATCGGTCCCGGCTATCACGGCTTTGAATTTCACGCTGCTCCCGATGTCACGCTGGAAGAGGATCTAGCGCGGCGCGATCTCACCATCAACGCCATTGCCGAGGACGAGCACGGCATGCTGGTCGATCCCTACGGCGGGCGCGAGGATCTGGCTGCTCGTCGCCTGCGCCACGTTTCACCCGCTTTTCGTGAAGACCCGGTACGGATTTTACGTGTCGCCCGTTTTGCTGCGCGTTTCACGCCGCTCGGCTTCACGGTCGCACCGGAAACTCTGGGCCTGATGCGCGACATGGTGAGCGCGGGCGAAGCCGATCATCTGGTGCCCGAACGAGTGTGGCAGGAACTCGCCCGTGCCTGCGCCGAGCCGTGCCCCGATGCGTTTGTCGAAGTGTTGCGCGAATGCGGCGCACTGGCTCGGATTCTGCCCGAAGTGAACGCGTTGTTCGGGGTGCCGCAACCCGCACGCTGGCATCCCGAGATCGACACCGGCACCCACCTGTTGCTGGCGCTCGCCGCCGCCGCGCGTGCGCATGAAGCGCCCGAAACGGTGTTCGCGGTGCTCGTTCACGATCTCGGCAAGGGCGTCACGCCCGAACGCTTGTTGCCGAGCCATGTCGGACACGAGGCGCGCGGTGTGCCGCTGGTGCGGGCGGTCTGCGAGCGTCTTGGTGCGCCGCGTACCTGGCGTGATCTGGCGCTGGCCGTGACCCGCGAACATCTGAACGTTCACCGCGCCTTCGAGTTGAAGCCTGCTACCGTGATCCGGTTGCTGACGGCAGTGGATGCCTGGCGCCGGCCCGAGCGTTTTGCTCAGTTCGTGGCCGCCTGCCGGGCCGATGCCCGGGGTCGTGCCGGTAACGAAGCAGTCGGGTATCCGCAGGCGCAGTATCTGGAAGCCGTGCGCGAGGCCGCGGCGGTGGTACGGGTCGATACCGAAGGGCGCAGCGGCCCGGAGATCGGCAAGGCGCTGGAGCGCGAGCGGATCGCCGTCGCCCAGACGGTACGCGAACGCTTCAAGCAATAATAGGTTATTACGAGCGGTCGTCCTGGCCGCGATTTGGGAGCGCCGGCATCCTGCCGGCTTGCGTTTTCAAGCCCTCCCGGCGGGGTTACTTTTGTTTTGCGAAACGCCCACGCCTTCAGCGGGAGTTCCTTTCTTTGCGTGCTCAAAGAAAGGAACCAAAGAAAGCGCACCCCGCATGACCGGTCTGCTACGCAGACTGCCCTGCGCGCATCGCACAGCGAGGGCTCGCCAGACGGTACCTCCGTGTACCGGCTGACGAGGCTTCGGCGTCCTGCCTCGCCCCCCTACGGGGCCTGGGACCTCGCTGCACTGCTGTGCTCGGCGGCCCTGAGGGGACACTATCGTCATTCCCGCGTAGGCGGGAATCCAGTCGAAGAATCGCGGCGGGGACCGCCGCTCCTACACCGACCTTTCTGGTGCCGTCGGGCGCGCCGAGAAGCGCAGCCCGCAGCGGGTAAGAGGGCGGAGTGTCTGAGGCCGGAGCGATATATCGCGCAGGCCGAGTTGCCGCCCGGCCCATCTTTCTTGCTTCGCAAGCAAAATTTGAGGACAAAGAAAAACCCCGAGAGTCATCCCGGGGTCTTCTTGGCCTTACCTCTTCCGTGCGTGGTGCCGACAACGGTAGCTGACGCCGTTGCTCCACGCCAGGATGGTCAGGGAATTGTGATTGTCGAAAAGAAAATGTTGTCGCCACGACGTACGTTCAGCAGCACGGTTTTGCCCTTGTAGGCGGCCAATGCCTGATTAAACTGCGAGAGATCGCGGATCGGGTGATGAGCGATGGCGGTAATCACATCGCCTGGCTGCAGACCGGCTGCTTCCGCTGCCTCGTCTTGCTGTACCTGGGTTACCACCACGCCTTGTACCTGGCCGTAGAGGGGCGAGTCTTTGCTGATGTTGCCGAAAGTTGCGCCGATCTTCTCATTGTTGTTCGTTCCACCGTTTGCGGACGTTTCGCTCGCCCCGGTTTTCTTGCCAACCTTGGCGTGAATGGTCATGGGCTTGCCGTTGCGGTAGATCTTCAGGGTGAGCGGCGTGCCTACACGCTGGATGGCCATGTAACTCGACAGCATTGCTGCGTTGCTTACCTTCTGGCCATTGATTTCGGTAATCACATCGCCCTGCTTGAGACCGGCTTTTTCGGCTTCCGACCCCTTCATCACCTGTGCGATGAGCGCGCCGCCCATGCCGGGTTTCAAATTGAACTGCTGGGCCAGGGCGGGGCTGAGGGGTTGGGCATACACCCCAAGTTCGCCGCGCTCGACCTTGCCGTACTGGATGAGCTGTTGCATCACGGCCTTGGCCATGTCCACCGGGATCGCGAAACCGATGCCGATGTTGCCGCCGTTGGTGGTGGCAATGGCGGTATTGATGCCGACCAGTTTGCCGCGCAGGTTCACCAGCGGGCCGCCCGAGTTGCCGGGGTTAATGGCCGCATCGGTCTGGATGAAATCATCATATTTTCCGATCTGGCTTTCCCCGTTGCCATCGCTGGTGCCGTTGTAGTTGGCGCGACCCTGCGCGCTCACGATGCCGAAGGTGGCAGTGTGCTGCAGGCCCAGCGGGTTGCCGATGGCGACGACGTAGTCGCCGACGGCGAGATCGTTCGAATTGCCGAGGCTGATCTGCTTGAGATTCTTGGCCTTGATCTGCACTACGGCAATATCGGTGGCCGGGTCGTCGCCCACAATCTTGGCGGGGAAGCTGCGGTTATCGTACAGCGTGACGGTGATCTTTTTGGCGTCACGAATCACGTGGTAATTGGTCAGGATGTAGCCCTTGTCGGCATTGACGATGATGCCCGAGCCGAGGCTTTCGAAGGGCTGCTCCATGGTCTGGTTCTGCGGCACGCCGAAGAACTGCTGGAACAATGGGCTCATGAATGGCCCCTGAACGCGGCGCGTGATGACGCCGCGGGTGGAAATATTGACCACCGCAGGCGTGATCTGCTTGATCATCGGCGCGAGGCTCGGCAAGCCCTCGGCGTTTTTCATGGCGGCCGGCGGCATGTCTGCGTGCGCGGCGAGCGGCATGGCGCCGGCGATGAGCGCTAGGCACAACAGGGGGGCAATCAGGCGTTGTTTCATGTCATCGAATCCTTTTATCCGAATGGGGCTGCGAGTGCCCACGTTGCAAGTGGGCCGTCATGGTGATGCGACCGGAGCACCGGGGCTAAGTTCCCCGGCGCTCCAGCCCGGCTCCAGCCCGGCTCCGGTCAGGCGGCCCGGATTTCGATTTTGCGCGGCTGAATCTTCGGCTGCTTGGGGATCGCGATCTCCAGCACACCGTGATGGGTATGGGCCTCGATGTGTTCCGCGTCGGCGCTTTCCGGCAGCCGGAAGCGACGGTAGAAATGGC